>JAATGW010000100.1 GCA_015654495.1 Chitinophagales bacterium | reverse complement strand
CCAGGATTTCAATCCTGGGAAAGGGTAAGCGCAAAAATTTAATTATTGAAATCCTGTCAATCGCGCGAAAGAATTTTTTCTACATATTCAACAAGCCAGGGATGCATTTCCTAATAAGTGCGCCCTTTTAAAGGATCATTTTTAACGGGGGAAAATTCAGGTGAGGCGAGATAACGGATCGCGCGGATGACGCGTGAGGAGAGGGTTTCGCGGATCTTTGTACGAATTCCGCCGAGGGTTTTAATACCATCAAAATTAAGTGAATCAAAACCTATAATTGGTCCGCTGTCAATACCCGGTTCAGTAAAATGTAAACTTGGTACAACAGGGAATCCCAGCAATACAGACCATGCGATTGTTGATTTGCCGCGAAGAAAAGGCAGCATTCCCCAATGGTCATTGATCAGTGCAATACGGAAGGAATCAATGATGTTTTTCCTGATAATAAAATTGAGTTTGTGAAACCCTATATCAAATCCGCGGGAATCGAGTATGGTTTTTATACGCTCATCTTTTGGATCGTAGTTAAGTGTTTCAAACCGGTAGGGGTTTCCCTTTAATACCGCCGCAGCCTTTATCAGCAGCGGATTGCCGGCTACAAACCTTAAATACTTATTCGGGTGATATGGAATAAAAAACTGTTCTACATGAAAGCCGGCTTTTTCAAGTTCGCGGTGAATCTTTCCAAAAAAAACAGGATTGCCGATAAGGCAGATCTTCAGCTTTGTATCGGGGTTAGAAGACGCTTTCGAAAGTGGATTTTGTTTTAACAGCTGAGCCGTTTCATTCAATTCATCCGGGTGAATCCGGTGGTAGCCATCCTTTCCGCAATTCGACCGGAAGTGCGCTACTGCGATCTCATGATAATCGTTATGCGTTGTTCCGTTTTCTGAAAACCAGAGATATTCATTGAAATACCTGATATCAGAAGTAATCAGGTAAGCTGATATAAAAAACCGGATCGCTCTTTCTTTCTGAGCAATAGTATAAGTCGGTTTTTTTTTGATATGCAACGAAAAAAAAGCCTTTTCAAAAACTGCAGCTGACTGATGCAATTGAAATCTGATGCTATTCCAGTCTGGCGACTCATTGTCTAAAATATCTTTCGCCGTAAAAACGGTGATTCCCGATGCAGGCAGGCTGTACCGGGTCAGTTCATCTCTACGTCGGTTGGTGTCCACTTGTACCAGGCTATTAATTTTTTGTTTTGATCATTGAAGGATTCGCTTCCAGTTCTTTTGCAAAAGCCGTCATTGTTTTAAACTCCACATCAGCATTGTATTTCTCCTGTACATAACTGAGGAATCTTTCAATATCATTATAAAATTGCGGATACTGTTTTGTATGGCATTCAATAACAACCGGAATTCTTTCGTACGGAGTTTTCCTGAGATTGTTTAATACACTATCAAATGATGACTTCAGGTACCTGAAAGGCTGGTTCCCGATTTTCAAATGTGTCGTATAGGGTTTCAGCCCGAATTTCAGTTTGCTTTCATTGTTGAAAGGAGACAATGCCTTTACTTTTTCAGGTACAGGCTGATCATAAAAATGCCGCATTGGGTCTGCCGGGTTTACTTTTGCTTTCAGTAAACGGTACACGAAACTTCCTAATGGTAATGGTCCTGGTGAGTAAGGCTGCAGCGGAATTACTGCAATATTATTCTTCTTGCTGTCCATCTTGCGCAAATCTTCATACACCGGTGAATAAGGCATTACAGACTCCTCTACCTCCATATAATCAACGCCATTACCTGGCAAAGCCATTCCTTTCCTTACACCCATAACAATACGAACTCCGGCTTTATCAAGCTCTTCCAGCAATGTTCCCGAAGGCTGCAAACCCCATGATCCGCCTTTATAGGCTACTACTTTATAATCCGGTTTTATAGGGCGGATTAGATTTTCAAGATAGCTGACGGAATCACTGATAAGCGAATGCTGGGTGGCATGATCATATCTTCCGATATTCCAGTTATCTCTCAGTAGAAAATAGCCATCTTTGTTTTCAGCCCTGAACCACTGCGGATGAAGGTGAAGCTGCACGTCGAATCCATATTCAATCATGAGGCGGATATTATCGTCCCATAAATTTTTCTGAACCCGCAGGTTATAATCTGTATCAAGAATCTTGTTGAATTCCAGCTGCTGCGCTACTTCAACCATAAAAGTAAGATCAATGCCAAGCCGGCGCGCGAGTTTCATAAAATACAGGGAGGGCAGGTACTGCAGCTGAGCTACATTCCCCAGTCCATTCCCCAGTACTTCCCAGTCATCTTCAATGAGTATACAGAATCTTTTTTTCATTTTTTCAGTTTGTAAGCATTCCGGCTGCCATCTATGGGTACGATTATATCAAATCGCACTAAACTATAACGCATAAGCTGTGAAAATCTTTTTAAACCCGTCAGACCATCTTTCCCAATTGAGCTTTGTGCGGTACAATTCACGGGCCTGGTCTGCAAAAACAGGGATTTTACCTGATTTAACCAGGGCGATAATGGCTTTAGCAAAATCCTCGCCGGTTGAACCAATCGGCAATTTATACCCATTTACGCCATCCAGCACATAGTTTCCGATCCCGCCTGTGTTGTGGGTGAAAATCGGCAATCCGAATGCTGAAGCTTCAGAGAACGCAATCCCGGCCGTTTCTGCCTGGGTTGGCAACAATAGTATATCCGATTGTTGAAGGTTGAACATCAGCTTCTGGTAGTCTTCAGGTTTGTTCTTATTCAGAAAGCCAACCATTTCGATATACGGATTATTACGGAATCTTTCCGGTGTTGGTACGCCAACGATTCTGAGCACTGCCGGGATACCCATTTTTTCATTGATTGCATTGATGGTATCAATAGCAAGATTTCCACCTTTCCGGTCCCATTCCACGCCAAGAAATAGAATTCTGAGTTTATCAGAAGGCTTACGTTCAAAATCCAAGTCCTTTTTATAAACATTGGCACCAAATTCAAGAATGCTGATTTTTTCCGCAGTTACACCGTAGTCGTTGATCATGGAATTTTTAGCCCATTCTGATGTTGTAATCACATGATCTGACTTCCCGAGGGTTTTCCGCTCAATCTCATTAGCCTGTTTTATGTTGAAGGGCATGAAGTTGGAATACACATCATAATACCCATGCAGGGAATTGAATGTTGCGTCTGACAGGTATACGATTTTTTTATCAGTAGGAAGATTAGCTACAAACGGAGCGGCCATGGGTGCAAACAGGATATCCATTTTTTTTAGGGTATCCATATCCGTATGCCGGGCATACTGCCTCGACATAAAATCCGTGAGCTCGAGTGAATAATTTTTCTTCTTTAGGCGCGCAAGTTCATAAACTCCTTTTGTAAAAATTTTTACTGACAGGTTTTCAGGTTTGCGGATGCGCACCCAATGCGCTTCTGCCATTGCAATCAGCGACTCGTAGGATTTATAAATAATCCCCGAGCGGGCAGTTTTGTCCGCAGGATCTGTCAGGGATAAAAAGCCTACTTTCATTTTTCAGCGATTATTTTATTGGAGAAAATTTCTTTTGAAGATCTGTTTGTCAATACGCATTTTTATCACCGCGGATAGTGACATACACTGTGAGAAGAATAATTTTTACGTCCATCCAGAGACTCCAGTTTTCGAGATACCAGATATCATGTTCAATTCTTTTGCGAAGCAGTTCCGGGTCCCTGATCTCACCTCTGAAACCGTGTACCTGTGCCCAGCCTGTTAAACCCGGTTTAATAAAATGGCGGATCATATACTGTTTGTACATATTGGTAAAATCAGTAGTATGCTTGAGCATATGCGGCCGGGGCCCGACAATGGACATATCTCCGAGAAATACATTGAAGAATTGCGGCAGCTCATCAACATTACTTTTGCGGAGAAATTTACCAAGCGGTGTCATCCTGCTGTCACTCTTTGTCACTTGCTTTGAATTGGCTTCATCATTTACTTTCAGACTGCGGAATTTGAGACATTTAAAAGGCTGGTTATTTTTACCAGACCGCAACTGAATAAAAAATACGGGTCCTTTTGAATTGAGCTTGATCAGCATGGCCATCAGGGGTACCAGCCACGACAAAAGGAAAACAATAATAAAGGTGCTGAAAACAATATCGAGTATTCTTTTCTTGATTTTGTTACCGGTATCTTCAAGCGGTTCTTTGCGAAGAGATAATACCGGAATATCATTTACAAAATCAACGAATATATTCCTGTTTACAAAAATCTGATAGTCGGGTACAAACTTGAAATGGATAAAATGATTCTCTGCTTCCTTTGCCAGGTCATAGAGATAAGGATTGTTTTCCGGCGCAATGGTGGCATAGATCTCTGTGATATTATTTGCCTTGGCAAAGTCCAGACTTTCACGGATGCTCCCTGAAATCGGATAGTCCCCGGCTGAAGTGAGGTTCTCTCCATCTTCAAAACATCCCAGCAGATTTACCAGTTTGGTTTCATTTTCAAAATACTGGATCAGTCTTTTTGAAATATTATTATAACCGATCACGATTACATTCTTCTTGAGCTGAAAATTGTTTTTCAGAGATTCAACTAGTCCCCAGAATATAAGTCGATTGATCAGTAAGGCAACTCCAAACCCGATAAAACTTAATGTGATAAATAATCTTGAATAATCAAATTTGGCAATGAATATGAAGAACAGTGCACCAAGTATAGTAAAAACATAACACTTGAATGTCTGTTTTGAAAAATTCTGGATGTCAAGCCAGTTCTTACTGAGATAAAGGGCCGTTATAAAAACGGAGGCCATCCAGAATATGTTGAAGGCAAAAAAGTAGAGGAGGTATTCGTTGGATTCAAATACATTGGCGCGCTGTACAAAATAACTCAGCAGGAAAAGAACCAGGTTTAATGTAATTATATCCCAGAGCCAGAGAATGGTACGATAAAAATAAAAGGATAATTTATTCATAAGCACTGCTCAGCCGGGATCAGCCGGCAACCACTGATTTCACGTATGCGAATACGTTATCAAACGGCTGCCATTGCCTTTACCTGTCTGGAATTTTCAGATGTATTGGAATAGAGTTTAAGTAATACCTGTACAATACGTTCAGATGTTTTTCCATCCCACAATTCCGGAATGCCACCTTTTTTCCATTGATTCTTTTTAATTTTTTCGAGGTAAGGCGGCAATTTCAACGGGTCCGTACCCACAAGTTCATTTGTTCCCACAGTGATTGTTTCCGGCCTTTCTGTCGAGTTGCGCAAAGTCATGCAGGGTATGCCCAATACGGTTGCTTCTTCGGTTATGCCACCTGAATCCGTTATTACGGCTTTTGCATGTTTTACGAGAAAAATAAATTCCAGGTATCCCTGCGGATCAATCTGGATCAGTCTTTCATGATTATAATTCATTCCCTCCAGGATTTTTCTTGTTCTCGGATGAACAGGAAAAAGGATTTTATCAGTACCGGTACCATTAATTATGGCGTCCAGTAATTTTTTAAGATTTGCCGGCTCATCCACATTGGCCGGGCGATGAAGTGTTACAAGAAAATAGTTTGACGGACTTAGTTTTTCCGTATCCCAGCATTCAGGTTTCTTCAGCCTGTCCAGGTGTTGATACAAAGTGTCGATCATTGTATTACCAACAAAGTGTATAGCTGATTCGGCTACTCCATGTTTTCGGAGATTGGCGTTTGCCACTTCGCTTGTGGTAAAAAAGTGATCGGTAATAGAATCAGTAACAATTCTGTTTATTTCTTCGGGCATCGTCATGTCGCCTGAGCGAATACCTGCTTCTACATGCACCGCATCGATGCAGAGTTTTTTTGCAGTAATGGTGCAGGCCATAGTGGAGGTAACATCACCGACTACCAGTATCAGGTCAGGTTTATTCTGCTGCAATTCTTTTTCAAATTTGATCATAATTCCTGCAGTCTGCTCGGCCTGTGAACCGCCTCCTGCTTCAAGGTTGATATCCGGTTCAGGGATACCAAGCTGTTCAAAGAAATCATGACTCATCTTTTTATCATAATGCTGACCTGTATGAACCAGGCGGTAGTTGATATTTTTACCGCCGGCCTGAGCAGCGCGGATCGCCCGGATGATGGGCGAAATTTTCATAAAGTTTGGGCGGGCTCCCGCCACGATGGTTACCAGCATGGCTAAACGCTTTTAATCTTTGGTTTGAATTTCTCTCTTAATATGAGATAAATGAATTCCGAGTTACCTACAAGGTATCTTTTCCACATCCGTTTTGGCTCCTGGATCACACGGAAAAACCATTCAAGCCCTGTACGCTGCATCCACACAGGAGCGCGTTTTACAAAGCCTGCCACAACATCAAAACTTCCACCAACACCCATGATAAATGGCATATTGATTTCCTTCTTATAAGTATTCAGGAAAATTTCTTTTTTGGGGGACGACATGGCTACAAAAAGAATATCTGCTTTGGAAGCGGCAATTTGCTGTGCCACCTGCATTTCCTCTTCTTTTTTAAAATAGCCATTTCTGTATCCTGCGAT
>JAATGW010000546.1 GCA_015654495.1 Chitinophagales bacterium | reverse complement strand
TGGTTTTGCCATCATGATGGTATTGAACAGCAGATTACTGATCAGTATCCCTGCAGAAAAAACTACCGAAGCGCTGTAAGGCGTCATCTTGCCGGGTTCGGGACTTATAAAATTTTCAAGGTCCATTGATTTTGCAACAAACCTGTAAAAGAAGGACATCAGTAGTCCTGCTACTATCGACAGCACAATGCCTTTGGTACCCGCTTTTTGTGTTGAAGCCGAACGTTTCCTGTAAGCAATTGCATTAAGAATGATAGCGAGCGATACCAGCGCAACGCCCGTAAAAAGTAATGCGGCATTTCCCTTCTGCATATCATTGTAATTTATCAGAACACCGAGAACAAGAGCGAGGCCGATGCCGACAGGAAAAGCCACTGACATGCCTGCTATCGCTATTGCGGCTGTGAGCAGGATATTGGCGAGATTAAAAATGGCTCCACCAATTAATGCGCTGCTGATATTTGAAGACGAGGCCTGCTTTATATCCTGCAGGAATGAACGGCCCTGTTCACCAATACTGCCAATCGTTAATGCCGCGATTAAGGAGAACAGGAAGATGCCGATTACATAATCCCAGTAAAATAATTCGTAGCGCCATTTGCCCGCTGCGAGCTTTTGGGTATTGGCCCAGGAGCCCCAGCATAACATGGTGACCGCGCAAAATAGGATGGCTAACGGATAACTATGAACGATAAACATATGGCAGCAATTTGGGGTTAAGGGAATAATCTATTAAGATCGGCATCATCAGCCAATATTCAGCATTGTTCCAATTAATTCATTGCGATAGGGGATGGATGATTGTGCGCCCAACCGCGTCACAGAGATTGCCGCAGCTTTGCATGCAAAATCTACCGCCGTTTCTATGTCTTTGTTTTCTGACAGCGCAACTGCTAATGCCCCGCTGAAGACATCTCCTGCTGCGGTACTGTCTACAGCTTCCACTTTTTCTGCTTCTTTCAGGATGATCCTGTCCTTATCGCAAATCAAAGCACCTAATGGGCCCATGGTGAGAATAACGGTTTTAACTCCCATTGCACAAATGGCTCTAGCAGCTTTCTCAGCCGATTCAATATCAGTTACATCAATTCCGGAAATAATTCCCGCTTCAGTTTCATTGGGTGTAAGAATATCAACCTGTTTCAGCAGCTCCGGTGATAGTGTTCGCGCCGGTGCAGGATTAAGAATCACGCTCACAGCTTTAGAAGAAGCGTAATTGACAGCATATTCAACAGTATCCATCGGAATTTCCAACTGGATCAGCAGTATGCCGGCTTTGTCAATTTCTTCGCGCGCAGTATCGATATCAGTTTCTGATAAAAATGCATTCGCGCCTGAAGCAACCACGATACTGTTTTCGCCTTTTTTGTCAACAGTGATTAATGCGATACCGGAAGGATGCTGATCATCATATACAAGGTGATTAATACCGATGCCTTCATTTTTGAAGAGTTCTGAGAACTGGTTTCCGAAAAGATCATTGCCGAGTTTCGAAATAAAAACCACGTCACCACCCAATCTCGCAACGGCAACCGCCTGGTTGGCGCCCTTTCCGCCGGGGTTCATGAAGAAGGAACCGGAAAGAATGGTTTCACCGGGAGCAGGTATGCGCTCTGTTTTTACCACCATATCCATATTGGAACTTCCAATTACTACAATTTTCTTTGATTTCATATAGAGCGTTGAGGGGAGAAATTTTCAATCGGCTTTTCAAATATAATTTTCGTTTCCTTCTGAATGCGGAGTTTCTATTTATTTTTAAAAAAATAAATAGGGCCTGCCGCTTATATTTTTAAGAAATGACATGCAAGGGTTTTTGAAAAATGGTTCAAATAGTCATGCATTTCGGGAGATGAATTCATTTTCAGACAACCTGGTCCCCGGCACCATAGTAGCCTCAGGTTTGTAGCCAGTCGATTTTTCAGACAAAGGCATGGATTGCTCGGGAGCGTCCTGTAAAATGAAATTTGTTCGCCATTTTCGGGAAGGCAGAAGGATAAAAATTGTGGGTCATTTTATTTTATTCCGGAACAACTTACCTGCACGGGACGCTCCTGACCGGAGCGTTGAATATGGCCACCAGCCGCTATTACATTCTACAAACAGGAGGCTTCTACGGAGCTTTCTCATCCAGCTGAATTTTAAATAAAAATTGCTATAGCTATTCTAATAGATAGCACCACGAACGGGTGTTAAGAATTTCGAACCTGGCTATTCATGACTTTTAAAAATTATCATGCTTTATAAATTAATCAGGGCCGCCAGGCCCGGTGCCATCTATAGCGCCGGGGTTCAACCCGGCGTAAAAATAAATAAAGAAAATTCAAGTGCCGGAGGCACGCAAGGATTTCCATAACGTTTTAGATTGGTGGCGAATGAATCTCATTTTCGCTCCTACGGAGCTTGATTGATT
>JAATGW010000558.1 GCA_015654495.1 Chitinophagales bacterium | reverse complement strand
TCTTTTGCCTCTTGCCTTTTGCCTCTTGCCTCCTCGAGCATTTCCCCGCTCACCTCCGAAAAATTATTTACGAAATTCAATGGATTCTGAATCTCATGCGCAATTCCCGCAGTCAACTCGCCGAGACTCGCCATTTTTTCTGATTGGATCAGCTGCGCCTGTGTAGATTTCAGTTCATTCAGCGATTGATGTAATTCATTCGTTCTCTCCTGAACCTGTTGTTCAAGCAGCTCATTCTGATCAGCGAGGATTTGCTGTTTCTCTTTCTCCTGCCGGAGACTTTTCTCAGAAAGCGTTTGTACTTCGCGCAGTGAATTGCTTAATTTTTTATTGATAAGCGAACTCTGGATCCCCAGATAGAATGACATTCCTATGGGAAATGCCATCTGCGCAATATAAAACAGTAATTGTGAGATGATACTGTCAACAGTAGTAAAAGCGGCCAAAAGAGAAAAAACGATATAAAAGACCAATCCAATCAGAATTATTCCCGCATCCTTTTTATTTCGCCTGATTGCCCAGATACATGTGTGTACTCCTACAAGCAAACATGGAATAGGGAATATATTACTGACAATCCCAAAGCTAGTTGTACCATGCGTATACATTCCTGCACAAAAAAGCAACGCTGCCAGTGTCAATACTATTAACATGATGCGCTTCGGATAATTAAACAGGGTATAAATGGTTAACACCATAAATAACATTCCGGTCATGAAGAAGACGCCTTCGAAATAAAAGACCCAAAACGCTATTGCAACCGGGCCATAACGGTCAGCGCCCCACACCTCAATAGGAAATGCATTTAAACTCAAGGTCAGCATGGAAAGAGAATAAAAAAGATGTATTTTCTGCCGCCGGTCAAAAAGAAAATAGACGAGATAGATAAAACCAATAATAAGGAGGGTACCTGTACTGATACTGTAAATGATGATATAGATTTTCGACTGCCACTGACTGGCATCGTATCGTGCCAGCGCGGCTTCGGAATTTCCAATATGCATATCAAATGCCGGAAGCGGGGTATTTAATATGGAGATATAAGGCAATCCCGGCTGATAGGCCAGCCTTACAGCAAAAACATTTTCTCCGGCAGAACCAAGATCAATTGGAAATGGAACCGGCGATGGAACAAAGGCTCTTACTTTATGGGGATCAACGCTGATCGTTCCATATTTCCGTATCAATTTTCCATTAAGATAAACTTCAGAAGCAGTGTACTGAACGATCCATGCAGACAATGATCGGGCAGTAACAGAACTGTCTACCTTTACATGTAATCTCAGCCAAATGATTCCGGAATTGCGAAGCTGTGATATTTTCTGAATATCCTGACTCAGATCGATCGGCTGCCAGCCACCATCATCAAACGACGGGTTGATAAATTGTGGATCATCGCCTGCAAACATTTTCCAACCGCTAAGCAACGCACCCTGATCAGGCAATTGATAAATCCGGAATGCATCCTGTGCAGTATTGCTTCCTGCAAAAGCAGTAGAAATAAAGATCAATACAAGAAAACGTTTCATCAACTTCATCGTACAGGTAGTTCAATGATGAAAGATGTTCCTGTTGGTTTCCCTGGCTGTGAAGCGTCCTCTGCTGACACTGTTTCCACTTTTATTTCTCCGCCATGTGTTTTTATGATATCATAGGAAATCGACAATCCCAGGCCTGTTCCCTGGCCGGTTGGTTTTGTAGTGAAGAACGGCTGGAAAATTTTATCCAGTACTTTCTCAGGGATTCCATTCCCATTATCCTTTACCGTTATTAATATATTGCTGCCTGATTTTTTTGTTGAAAGAAACACCGATGGTTCATAAGTCCCAACCTTCTCTCCATCGCCTGCATTAGCAGAAAGCAGTTTTGATCGCGCGTGTACTGCATAAAATGCATTGCTTAAAATATTCAGTAGTACACGACTGATATCTTCCTGGATAATTTCAATCTCGCCGATTGAAGGATCATAATCAGTCTGAATATCTACATGTAGTGTATTGTCCTTACCCCTAAGGCCGTGATAGACCAACCGGAGATATTTATCTGCAAATGCATTGAGATCGGTTAATTCTTTACGATCACTTCCGGGACGGCTGTGAAGCATCATACTTTTAACGATCGCATCTGCGCGTTTGCCATGATGACTGATCTTTTCCAGATTCTGTTTGATCTCATTCAGCAATTCTGTAACCTCGGGGCTGTTCTCTGCTGCCCGCTGCCTGCTGCCTTCTGCCTCAGTAATCATTTCAGCGGACACCTCAGAAAAATTATTCACGAAATTCAACGGATTCTGAATCTCATGCGCAATGCCTGATGTTAGCTGACCCAGCGATGCCATTTTTTCCGATTGAATCAATTGCGCCTGGGTTGACTGCAGTTTCGTATATGCTTTCTCAATTTCTTTTGCATGCTCAAGTTCTTTTTCTCTTGTGCGTTCTCTTTCTCTCGAAAGAATATATCTTTTCTGATACAGATAAATCAGCCAGGCGGCTATTACAAAAAGAAGCGCATAAATGGCATAGGCCCACCATGTTTTCCACCAGGGTGGTGTGATCAGGATATCCAGCATCTTTTCGGTGACGGTACCTTCACTATTCACTGCCCGGACATGCAGTTTATAATTCCCTGGCGGCACGGCGAAAAATAAAGCTTTGTGATCAGTTCCGAGGTCCCGCCAGGCTTCATCATAATTTTTCAGCTGATAAGCATATTTAATCGCTTCAGTTGAATTGTAGTTCACCGCAATAAAATCGAGGGAAAATGAATTCTGATTATATGCAAGTTTAATTTTATCCGCATTCCATATGGGCTTAGTCAGAATTCCATTTTTCTCCGGAAAAATTTCTTTACCTCCGATACTCAACTGCGAAAAAGTGAGTAGCGGTGGCGAACTGCTCACATTGATATCCGCAGGATTGAACATATAATATCCATTGCTTCCGCCTATAAATAAGCGACCATCATGAGCTTTAAAATTGTTAAGCCAGTTCCAGTTGGATGAGAGGACACCATAGTCTGCATTGAACCTTTGCACACGTTCGCGATTAGCACTTAATTTCAAAATTGAATTACTGGTGGTGATCCAGATATTATGTTCATTGTCTTCAAGTAAACTCAAAATCGGATCTGATTCATTTCCAAGGATGGTATTGCCGAATGGAATGAAATTATCACGGCCCTCATCAAAATAAAATAATCCGGCATCAGTACCAGCCCAGATTCTTCCGCCGTCATCATTCAGTATTGCTCTGACAGAATAACCTTTCAGGTATTTTTTAAAGGTCGAATCGGACGCAACAAATCTGTCTGCTCCGCTAATGTTGGCAAACCAGATATTATTCTTTGCATCTTTTGCAATACTGTAAACAGTGGAACCGCTGATTCCGCCCGAATCCTCTGGATTATAACGCCAGGTATTAACCTTTCCTGAAATCCGGTTCATGAGGCTGAGACCAATTTCACCCGCCATCCAGAGACTCTGTTCGTTTTCAATAAAAATGAAATGCAATGAATCAATTGGTCTGGCACCGGTTTTGGCGCTGTCTCTTCCGATATGTGTAAAATTTCCGGTCGGCGGATCAAACAGATCTATTCCACCCGTGTGTGAACCGATATACAATCTGCCCTTTTCATCAGGTTGAATAGTAACTATATTATTATGATTCAGACTATTTTTGTTTTTCGGATCATGCTTCCAGGTTTTCTGAGTATTGGTGGTTAAATCTTTTCGTACCAGTCCCGCTTCTGTCCCAAACCAGAGAATGGTATCATTGGGTTCCAGATAAAAAGAATTCGGAGCATCCTTGTTGGGATAATATGGAATTGTTTTACGGCCATAACTTGTCAGGTAGATATTTCCCGATATTCCGGTCATCCAGCTTAAACTATCTCTTGAAAGAAAAAACCGAAACGCACCGGTTTCCTTGAAACCTGTAAGGGTATCTTTATTGAAATCAGATTTTATATTCTTCCCGCTGATGGAACCATAGTGATATAATTGCCTGGTCACCGGATCATACCAGTTGACACCGTTGTTTCCTGAACCGATCCAAAGCTTTCCTGCATGATCTTCATGAATAAAACTGATAAAATCATTTTTGTCATTTGATAAAATCGGTGGCCGGCTTAATTTTTCCAGGTGTAAAGAATCATACAGATATCGTGTGAATTTTCCGGTCTTACGGTCAAGGGTATGGAGGCCATTTCCTTTTGTTCCAATCCAGAAATTCCCATGGCTATCTTCAAAAAATGCAAAAGCATTAGGGTTAACCAGGCTGTCGGGATTTTTTGAGTCTGCTTTATAGAATGTTTGATTGCCTGTTGAAGGATTGTAACGGAACACACCACCAAAATCGTCAGGACCGCCACTGAAAATATCGCCGGTGGATGACCAGATCTCACCATTTTTGTCTTCGTATATACTAAATGCAGGGAATTTGTTTTTACCCGCCTGATTACGTATGTTCCTTTTTTGCCGGTTAAATTTTCCGGTTTTAGTATTGAATGTATCGATACCTCCGTATGACCCAACCCAGACTTTCCCGCTTCGGTCTGCCATTACCGTAAATGTTGTATCTGAGCTGAGACTATTGGAATCGGAAGGGTTATATTTAAAATGAGTGAATGTGTTCGTAACAGGATCATACCTGTCGACACCTGCACCATACAGGGCCAGCCAGATCATTCCGGAGGAATCAATTGCAATAGAAATGATAATATTACTTGCCGGTGAGTTCGGATTCTCAGGTTCGTGGCGGAAATATTTAAGATCTTTTCCATTATACCTGACCAGTCCTCTTAAAAAACTACCAAACCAGATATAGCCCTGCTGATCCTGGGTGAAACCATAAGCTGTACCGAAGTGATGCTCCTTCTCTTCAATCTGAACATGGAACTGCGGTTGCTGAGAATATGCAAACTGATGCCCCAGACAAACCGACAATAGAAAAACAAAAATGTACTTAAATATTTTCATTGATAATTGTATCTGGTTAATTATTTCAATTCTTTTTGATCGTAAAATTCTCTTCCTATACGGGCAATGTTACCCTAAACACAGTTTCCTCACCTTCTTCAAGCTTCAATTCACCGCCATGTGCTCTAATAATATCATAACTCAGACTTAAACCTAATCCGGTTCCTTGTCCTGTTGGTTTAGTTGTGAAGAACGGTTGAAAGATTTTATCGATGACCTTAGGGTCAATACCACTCCCGTTATCGGTCACCGTTATTTCAACCTTGTTATCTTTCTTTTTTGTTGAAACGGATACAGCAGGATGATATTTATTTTCTGCAGCGACGCCATGCATGGCGTCGCTGCAGGATATTGATTGTTGTTTTTCACGAACCGCATAAAATGCGTTATTAATCAGGTTGAGCAACACCCGGCCGATATCCTGTGATACTACATTGATCGTTCCTATAGTTTCATCAAATGAGGTATTCAATGCAGAATTGAATTCTTTATGCTTTGCCCGGAGCCCATGGTAGGAGAGGCGCAGATACTCATCTGCAAGCGAATTGATATCTGTTGGTTCCTTTTGTCCTTTCGCAGATTGCGAATGTTGAAGCATGCCTTTTACGATCGAATCAGCTCGTTTTCCATGATGTACGATCTTATTCAGATTCTGTTTGATTTCAGACAGCAACTCTGAAACTTCAGGGCTGTTCTCTGCTGCCCGCTGCCTGCTGCCTGTTGCCTCGTCAATCAGCTCACCTGAAACTTCAGAGAAATTATTCACGAAATTCAACGGATTCTGTATCTCATGCGCGATACCTGCTGTCAGTTCGCCAAGTGAAGCCATTTTTTCTGACTGAATCAGTTGTGCCTGTGCGGATTTCATTTGCGTTAAAGCGGTTTCCAGTTCCTGATTTTTTCTGACAAGATCGGCAGTTCGGTCTTCAACAATTTTTTCCAGTTCCGCGGCTTTCCGTTTCCAATCTTCAATTCCATAAGTATCTTTCTCGCTCTCTACATTTTCCGGCTTGGAGCCATGCCAATGCACTACCATCCATCGTCCTTCTATAAATTCGTACATTACTGAGAAGCGGAGATTTAAAATGTAAGTCTCCTCTCCGCCGCTAATCGTTAATACAATATCATCAACACATACACCTGCATCAACATCAGCATTTACCCTTCGAAACTGCGAAGTATATTCATAGCTGACATTTAATCCTCCGAGCTGCGTCGCTTGCCGCTGGACCAGTTCAAAAAGCTGATCAATACCGAATAGTTTTTCATCAACCGTGGTCCCATATCCCATTACATCCGGAATGATCATATCGCGCATACGCTCAGCACCCACGGATTTTATTCCGATATCCATAAATGCCCTGTGTACTTTTTCCAATGATTCTTTTCTGTCTGTCATTATTAATTAATTAATTACGAGTGACGAAATACGAAGTACGAGGTTCGAATTACGAAGTTCAAACTTCCAGGTCAGGACTCGTTTCATGCATTGGTGATTAATGTGATTATAAATTCAGAACCTTGATTTTCTAAACTGCTCACTCTTATTTCTCCGCCATGTGCTTTGATGATATCATAGGTTAGAGATAATCCCAATCCGGTTCCTTGACTTGTTGGTTTGGTCGTGAAAAATGGCTGAAATATTTTATCGATGATTTTCTGCGGAATTCCTGTGCCGTTATCCGTAACCGTTATGTCGATTTTGTTTTCATTAGTTTTTGTTGAAATGGAAACCTGTGGATGATAGGGTCCAGGCAGGAAGCTCCTAGGGAGCTCATCATTGGTGTTCCTGTTCGTATGTTCTACAGACAGGGGGCTCCTACGGAGCCGGGGCTGGCTGTCGGCGGATTCATTTTGATTTTCATTTTCTGTTGTATTGGAAGTGGCTCGGCCGGATTCTGCATCAGTATTTCGGTTTAACGCCGATTCAACATTTCGGCTTCGCTCGGCTTCGGCGATTCGACTATGCTCAGCGCAAGCATAGAATGCATTGTTCAATACATTAAATAGAACTTTACCGATATCCTGCGGAACAACATTTACTTTATTTATTGTGGGATCGAAATCTGATTTAATTTCTATTTTAACGTCCGGATTTTTATTCTGAAAACTATGATATGATAATCGCAAATATTCTTCTGCCAATGCATTGATATCCATTGGTTCTTTCTGTCCTCTGCCGGATTGCGAATGCTGCAGCATGCCCTTCACGATAGCATCCGCGCGTTTTCCATGGTGATTTATCTTAACCAGATTCTGTTTGATATCCGACAGCAACTCTCCGACTTCAGGGCTGTTCTCTGCTGCCCGCTGCCTGCTGCCTGTTGCCTCATCAATTAATTCTGCCGATACTTCCGAAAAATTATTCACGAAATTCAACGGGTTCTGAATCTCATGCGCAATGCCTGCAGTGAGTTCACCCAAAGAGGCCATTTTCTCCGATTGAATTAATTGCGCCTGTGTGGATTTCAACTCCTGCAGGGCAGTATCTGCTTTCTTTTTCTGCAAATCAGTTTCGGATTTCTGTTTTTGTAACAGATTATATGCTTTTTGTTTTTGCCGGTTGTTCCGATAAATAAGCAATATGATGATACAGGCTACGACGATACCAGCCAGCAAAACATACATCCTTCTCCTGGTTTCGGATTCTACCCGTTTCTTTTCTTCATTTTGCTGGCGTAGTTGTTCATCCAGTGTCAATCGTTGAAATGCTGCAAGCCTCTTTAGTTTAATAGCCGTTAAACTATCCTTTACCGTAAGCGCCAGTTGCAGATATTTATTGGTACTGTCAGTATTTCCTTTTAATGCAAATCCCTCTGCTAAACTCTGGAAAGCATAGCCAAGGTTAATATCGCCTGCTACAGAAGAAGTAACTGCGCCAAGCGACTTCATTACTGAAAGATTACTGGCAGCATAGTATAGTAATGAATCAGCATTTTTTTTCGACTGATAGTAGTTGCACAGGTTGACGTATGTGCCCGATACAACGGTAAAGTTCCCCTCTGTTTTTGCCAATTGCAGCGACTTTTGATAATAAGAAAGAGCCAGAGAGTCAGCCCCTTTATGCTGGTAAATATTTCCCATTACAGACCAGATATACGCAAGGTATTTTGAAATGCCTCCGCGGATAGCATATTTTTCTCCTTCCATCGCAAACACCAGCGCCGAATCGGGTTGATTCAACATCAGGTAATTCGTGGCCAGTACCATATCGCCAACCGTAACCCGAAAGTCATTGCCGATTTCCAGACCAATTCTTCTTCCTTCCTTGAAATAATGCACACTTTCCGAACTGCCCGTTTGCAACTTCAGGTGGCCGTACATGTGATTGAGCATTGATAATGTAATCTCACGGCTTTTACCCGGCGTGTTAAAGGGCGTAAGTTCCCAGGCATTTTCCTCTTTACTTTCTGTAGCAATTTGTATCGCCTTAGTGAGATTAGTCAATGCTTCACTGAAACGGCCGAGGTAAATTTGCTGATAACCCATTTGCCCCTGCAGATAGGCTTCTTCAATCCTGCGGTGGTATTTTTTTGCAACGGCATAGCGTACTTGCGCGTAGTGCAATGCCGAGTCACGATTGGTTTCTTCGTAAAATGTATAGATAACCCGGGAAATTTTAAATTTCACCGAATCATCCGGGGCCGACTGATAAGCTATTTGCAGACTGTCGGGCAGTACAGGCTGTGCCTTTATGTTACAGACAAATGTTACAAACAAAAGTATAATGATGAAGCGCTTCATATTTTATCGGGAATCAGGTAATAGAATAATAAATCTGGTTCCCTTCTGTGCTGCCGCTTCGGTAGAAAAGGTCTCTACTTTTAATTCTCCACCATGCGCCTTTACAATATCATAAGCCAGGCTCAAACCTAATCCTGTTCCCTGTCCTGTTGGTTTAGTAGTGAAAAATGGTTGGAATATTTTACCGACGATGTTTGCAGGAATACCAGCACCATTATCCTTAACCGATATTTCAATTCCCTTCGGTACTTTCTTTGTTTGCACAATTACTTCAGGAGAAAATCCCGGATCGTTTTTCTTCCGGTCATTGACAGCATAAAATGCGTTATTAAGAACATTAAGTAATACACGACCAATTTCCTGCGGCGCAACTTCTATTTCTTCTATGGATGGATCAAAATCTGTCTGCAGTTTCACATTGAATGTATTATTCGCAGAATCCTGCGGATCCTTTCCACGGAAAGCGTGAAATGCAAGCTTTATATATTCGTCTATCAGTTGATTAATATCAGTCAGTTCTCGGTTACCAGTGGTTGTCTGGCTATGCTGCAACATTCCTTTCACTATCGCATCCGCACGTTTTCCGTGATGATTTATTTTCTCCATGTTCTGTTTAATATCCGTCAGCAACTCTGTAACTACAGGGCTATTCTCTCCTGC
>JAATGW010000512.1 GCA_015654495.1 Chitinophagales bacterium | reverse complement strand
TTCACCTCCATGTGCTTTCACAATATCATAAGCTAATGATAGTCCCAATCCTGTTCCCTGTCCGGTTGGTTTGGTAGTAAAAAAAGGCTGAAAGATTTTCGCAATTATATTTTGAGGGATGCCGTTGCCGTTATCCTTTACTGATATCTCGACCAGATTTCCCTTTTTCTTTGTGCTGACTGATACCTGCGGTTGGTATTCATGGACGTCATGCATAGTCGGGACGTCACGCATGACGTCCCGACGAATTTGTTTCTGTTTCTCACCCTCTTTGTATTTCTCCCTCACTACCCAAAACGCATTGTTATAAAGGTTCAATAACACCCTGCCGATATCCTGTGGTATGACATTCACTGTGCCTATAGAATCATCAAAATCAGTTTTAAGCTCTGCCTCGAATGATGAATGTTTTGCTTTGAATCCATGGTATGCCAACCGAAGATATTCATCTGCCAGCGCGTTAATATCTGTGGGTTCCTTTATCCCTTTTGCAGATCGGGAATGCTGCAGCATTCCTTTTACAATCGCATCGGCACGTTTACCATGATGATTGATTTTTTCCAGATTCTGTTTGATATCCGTAAGCAACTCCGTAACTACAGGGCTGTTCTCTCCTGCCTGCTGCCTGCTGCCTACTGCCTCATCAATCATGTCCCCGCTCACCTCCGAAAAATTATTGACGAAATTCAAGGGGTTCTGTATCTCGTGTGCGATGCCCGCAGTCAGTTCCCCGAGCGAAGCCATTTTTTCAGAGTGAATTAATTGAGATTGGGTCGCTTTCAGGTTTGTGAGTGTTTTTTCCAGTACCTGATTTGTTCTCTGTTTGGCTTTATTATTTCTGAAGAGGATAGTTCCTATGATCAGCGAAATGATCAGAGCACTGAGAAGAGCGGCAACCCGATACCATTCTTTCAATTGAATTTTTTCATCTTCCAGTTGTTGCTGACGTTGCTGATCACTTAGCAGAATGCGTTGGAGGTCCTGAATTCTTTGTTTGCCATAGAGGCTGTCTTTCACAGAAGCGGACAATTGCGCATATACGAGTGCGCTATCCGGCTGGTTTTTTCTTGAGTACAAACTGACAAGGAGGAGAGAGGCTTCATTGATGGCTTTCTTCAGCGAAATGCTGTTGGCAGTCTGAATAGTTTTTCTCGCATACAGCATGCTGGAATCATATTGCTGAAGTTTATAAAAAAGACCGGCCATCTGTGCATAGATAAAAGATAGATTATTGAAATCCGCATCCCTGAGTGCTTCGTTTATGCCCGCCCTGAAATGTTGTAATGCCGCATCGTTATTTCCCAGCGCCAGTTCCACCTTCCCAAACCTCTGGCGCATTTCTGCGTAGGTAATTGCGTAGCGATCTGTATTCGTAAGACTGAAGTCATAAACTTTTTGCTGATAGATTTTTGAGGAATCAAGTTCGCCCATCATTTCGTAAACATTTCCGATGTTGGAATACTCATTGTGAACATATCCATTTTGATGAATTGTTGTAAAAATCTCAATAGCCCGGCGGTAATAGTAGATGGATTTCTCATAGTCGCCCAGTTCCATGTACACGTTACCGATTCTATTATTGGCGAATGCAAAGGTTTCGGGGTCTCTGGTAAGATCGCTAAGCCGGAGAGCTTCCAGCTGGCAATTAAGCGATTGCGGTATGTCGCCGGTTTCAAGTAGGATAAACCCTTTCTGCGACAGGGCCTGTGCTTCAAAAGAAGCATCTTTCATATCTCTGCTCAGCGCTATTGCTTTATCAGTATAGAATAAAGCGGAATCCACATTGGAAAAACGGTAGCCCTGTGATAGCGAGAAATATATCCTGTACTTCGCGCTATCAGCAAGCGTTTCATGAAACTGGCTTTTTATCCTGCCGATTTCTTCAGCAGGTAATTGAGCAACTGCAGAAAAAACAATTTGTTCAACTATTAATAGTAAGATGAGAAAAAAACGGACCATGCGATAAGTGGAGGTGTGGGGCTAAGGTACAACGTTAAGCGTTTAACGTGAGTAGTCCGCATTATTCATTCCTGTCCAGGGTGATTATAAATTCGGAACCTTGTCCCTGAATGCCTGTAACCTTTCCGCAGGATCCTGCGGATATATCTCCGCCATGCGCTTTCACAATATCATATGCCAATGATAGACCCATCCCCGTTCCCTGTCCGGTTGGTTTGGTGGTAAAGAAAGGCTGATTTTGAAGTAAGAGGTAAGAGGTGAGAAGTAAGAGGTGAGAAGTAAACAAAACAATTTGCAAACTCAAAATCAATGTTCATAAATCAGCATTTAATGTGATTATAAATTCTGATCCCTTGCCTTCGATACTGTTTACTTCTATTTCACCTCCATGTGCTTTCACAATATCATAAGCTAATGATAGTCCCAATCCTGTTCCCTGTCCCGTTGGTTTGGTGGTAAAGAAAGGCTGAAATATTTTTTTCCGGATCTTTTCCGGGATACCAATGCCGTTATCCTTTACCGCTATTACAACCAGATTTCCATTTTTCTTTGTGCTGACGGATACCGTCGGTTGGTATACTGGGACGTCATGCATGACGTCCCTACGAATTTCTGTTTTCTGTTTCTCACCCTCTTTGTATTTCTCCCTCACTGCCCAAAATGCATTGTTATAAATGTTCAGTAATACCCTTCCGATATCCTCCGGAACTATTTTTATTTTTCCGATTGAAATATCAAAATCCGTTTTCAGTGTGGCATCCAAAGATTTGTTCACGGGATCCTGCTGATCTTTTAAGCAAAAGGCGTTATATGCCAGTCGCAGGTATTCATCTGCGAGATCATTGATATCAGTTAATTCCATTTCGTGGCCGCCGGCACGGCTGTGCTGCAGCATGCCTTTTACAATCGCGTCGGCGCGTTTTCCGTGATGATTGATCTTTTCTGAATTGGCAATAACATCATCAGCAATCAATTTCACTTCATCAATATTTCCTTTATCAGCTTCTTCTTTCAGTTCGTTGAGCAGTTCACCGTTTACATCAGAAAAATTATTGACAAAGTTTAATGGATTCCGGATCTCATGAGCAATTCCAGCGGTGAGCTCACCGAGGCTGGCCATTTTTTCTGACTGAATGAGCTGAGCCTGGGTGGCTTTTAAATCCCCAAGTGTTGCTTCCAGGATCTTGTTCGCCTTTTGTTTCTGCCTGTTATTGCGGTATAAAATGAGCCCGATGAAGAAGAATACAGCTAAAACAGCAAGCATAGCGTATATCCTTATTTTATTCTGTATTTCTGTTTTTTCCTTCTCCAGCTCATGCAGCCTGATCTGCTCTTTAAATGCCAGAACCTGGAACTCTCTTAATTTTTTTATCTCTGATGTACCGAGGCTGTCATTTAATAATGCGGCAGTTCTTAAATAGGTATAAGCACTATCCTGATTTTTCTTTTCCCGGTAGTAGTCCGAGATTTTACGGTATACAGGGATATTGTTCTTTTCATTGCCCACACTTTTATAAGCTTTGACCGCTTTTTTATAATACAGTAAACCGGAATCGGGACTTCCTGTCGTTTGATACCAGTCAGCCATGCGAAAATATGCGTTACCAGCCTGGGTGGAGTTATGGTGCATTTCGGTGATCCGGATAGCTTTTTCGAAACTCTTCCTGGCAAGTTCAGGTTTTCCCATTCGCATGTAGTAAGTCCCGAGGTTTGTATGTACATCACCTTCAAATTTTCTGTCTTCAAAAGGCAGAGCCGAGAAATAGGCCAATGATTTTTGTCCAAAATAGATGGCGGAATCAAGCATCTTTAAATTGTAATATGCATCCTCCATATCGCCATAGATATTTGCAAGCAATACAGTATCCCGGATCGATTCGGCGATATTTATCCCTTGAAAGTAGGCAGCTAACCGTTTTTCATGGTTGCCTGTAAAATAATATAACCATCCGATCCCACTGTGGGTGTAACCCAATATATTTAGCCTGTAGGTACGGGGTGTTTTCCTATCCGGTAAGCGCCAGATATTCTTTTCATTTAAAGAATCTTCAGCTATTGTTAATGCCTGCATCAGTACTTTAAGAGACTGCGGGTAATTACCCATCTTGGTTAATGGGAAGCTCATATCCATTAGCATCTCAGCCTCATTGAGCTTTAGTTGCAACCTGTTGGCGATGGCTGCTCCTTTTTCACTGTAAAACACTGCACTATCCAGGTTTACATCGTCGTAAAGAACGCCGAGTTTAAAATAGGCATACATCCGTAATGTGTCATTGCTCTCTTTCTCCAGATTCCTGTATATGGTGTCCAATTCCGCTTGCCGGTTTTGAGCCAGAGCGAAAACAGGCATTATTAAAAGAACTATTATTTTCAGAACTGACTTCATTTTTCTTACTATACAGGAAATTCTATTTAGCGCTGACCATATCATTGAAAGATATTCCTTATTAATTAACACTGCTTTTAAATACATTCATCGTCTGCTGTTAATTTTCTGTTTGTTTGTCTCTTTCAGATTATTATCTGTCGTTTGAGTGATAATCAGGAATTAAAAGGTAAACTAATTACAAATTCAGCGCCTTCATCTTCTTTACTGTATATCCGTATTTCTCCTCCGTGGGCTTTAATAATATCATAACTCAACGAGAGCCCCAGACCCGTATTCTGGCCCGTGGGCTTTGTTGTAAAAAAGGGCTGAAAGATTTTGTCAATAATTTTTTCCGGAATTCCTTTGCCGTTATCCTTTACCGCTATTTCAATCTGATTCTCTTTTTTCTTTGTACTTACTGATACCTGCGGATGATATTCTGAGACGATATGCATTGAGGGGATGTCATGCATGACGTCCCTACGAGTTTCTGTTTCAGTTTTCTGTTTCTGTTTCGCCCCCTCTTTCTCTCGCTCTTTCTCTTTCTGTTTTACCATCACCGCATAAAATGCATTATTCAACATATTCAGCACTACGCGTCCGATTTCATTTGGTGCGATTTCCATCATGCCAATGGACGGATCGAAGTCTGATTCCAGGTTTGCTTCAAAAGACTTTTCCTTTCCACGAAACCCGTGAAAAGCAAGTTTTTGATATTCATCCACAAGCAGATTAAGGTCTGTGAGCTCTTTCTGTCCTGTGCTGCTACGGCTGTGCTGCAGCATTCCTTTTACAATAGCATCGGCACGCTTTCCATGGTGATTTATTTTCTCCAGATTCTGTTTGATATCCGTCAGCAACTCTGTAACTACAGGGCTGTTCTCTCCTGCCTCCCGTCTACTGCCTTCTGCCTCGTTCAACAATTCCCCGCTGACCTCCGAAAAATTATTCACAAAATTCAGCGGGTTTTGAATTTCATGCGCAATACCTGCAGTAAGCTGACCCAGTGATGCCATCTTTTCTGCCTGTATCAATTGCGATTGTGTGGCCTTTAATTCACTGAGTGCCGTTTCTGTTTTCTGTTTCTCTTCTATTAATAAAATCAAGTCCTGTTCCGCCTGAATAGCATGTGCTTCTGCAATCTTTAAATCATTAAAGCGTGTGAAAGTGAGATTGAAGACTGCTGCAAATCGTTCCAGCAGGGTGAGCGTTTCAACAGGTTGTTCTTCCGGAGAAGCGATACCTATAAAACCTTTTGCAAAAATAGCGATGCTTTGTATTCGTCTTTTTTGGGTTAGTCCCTGTTTAAAAGGAACACGAAGATCAACGGAGAGATAATTGAAATAATTTTCAAGCTCTTCACCCTGCATATCGATGGTCAGGGATTTTTTTTCTTCACGCCATGCATCATGCATTTTTTTCATACTTGCATTTCTATTAATATCTCCGATGAATTGCGTACTCACTTTGGTAACATCTTCATCTGTTATCCAGAACTCAATATGGCCATCTTCATCTTTTATAATTCCAATGTACAAACGATTAGGCGCGATGCCGAGGCTGATCAGCTGTCTGAACAATACCGCGGCTGTTTCAGCAAGCTCATCACTTTTCTGCATCGCCAGGGTGCGACTTCTCACACGCTCCAGGGCGGCTTCAATCTGGGCTTCGCGGGCCTGTGCTTCTGCCTGCTGTAAATCATTGAAACGGGTATAGGCAAAGGAAAAAACTGAGGTAGCCCGTTGCAGCAAATCCCAACTTTCATTAGAAATATTTCCGGGAGAGGCAGCGCCGATATAGCCATTAGAAAATTTCAGTAAATGATAAGTTCGCTCAGGAATTATGTCGCCGTAATAACCCTGCAGCACTTTTGAATTGGCGGCGCAATAGTTGATCCATTCTTTTCGCTCCTCACCTTTCATTAAAATGGAAACATGGTTCTGATCCGATGAATAAAAATCAAGCATCCTGCGACCGACCCAGGTATCACTTAAGTTGATGGTCATGTAATCACTAACCAGCGGTGTTCCTTCCTGCCGTACATCTTTTATTGCATACCAGCATTCTGTCGTGTCATTTGACTGTGTGGGTATATAAATCGAACTTGTCTCCAGTTCTTCCACACCAAGCGAACCCATTTCTCTGCGGAGTACTTCGGCAACTTCCACTAATTCAGTTGGTTTCTGCATTGCAAGCGAGCGCGCTCTTACCCTTTCCATCGCAGTCTCAATCTGTGCCTGCCTGGCCTGGGCTTCAGCCTTTTTTAAATCAAGAAAACGTTTATACGCAAGATCAAAAGCAGAACCCATTTTTAACATAATAGATTCCATTTCAACTGGCGGATCGATATCGAGAAGATCCACAGACATTTTTCCATAAGCCAGCTGAACAGTAGGATGGAAAATATATTTAAATGGGTTTTCCTTAAAGAACTGTTCAAACTTGTCTGCATCTGTTGTATTGTACTGACGTAACCAATCCAGCGAAATGACCATATCAGCGGGGTCCTGCTTAACAACAAAATACTTTTCATTCGTATTCCAGACTCTTCTGATAAACAGGCCAGGATTGGTTTCATTCAGGTTAAAATTCACATCGAGCGTGAGGTGAAATTCTCCTTCTGCTTCAGAAGCGGAAGTAAGATCCCACATACGCACAAAACCATCTTCTTCCTGCAGATAGATCGTAGCCGCCACTATACCCGGTATTTCCAAACCAAGCATTTCATTTTTTAGTGTGAGCACTACTTCCATGATCTGTGCTGAGGTATGCATGGCCAATGCTTTGGCCCGAACCCTTTCAACAGCTACCTCAATCCTTGCAGCTCTTGCCTGTGCTTCTGCTTTTTTCAGATCAAGATATCTGCGATAAGTCTGGCCGAAAACACCTGCAAAGCGTTTGTAAATTATTTTTTGTTCTTCATCTAATTGTTTAAGAGAAAAGGCAAACAGAATACCTTCAGGGAAATAAAATTCATTATGATGCATATGATCTGGTAATGAACTAATGTCGTATCTGATTGGATAACCCGGATAATTATTGATAGCATTATAGTAATTCAGTAAATCATGCCCATTTAATTCATAGGAATAGAATTCTTTTTTGAGACGCCAACTCTCAAAAGACCCATGCAGGGGCGGATGCAAGTTCATGTCAAGCCAACCAATAATAATATCTGTTTTATTATGTTCATCGGTACTGATGGTCCAGACTTCCATATCCCCCGGTAGGTGTATAATGCCGATTCCGCATCGGATGATTTCTATCCCGAGCTTCTTTAGCTCATCCACCATTACTGCAGCAGTTTCTCCCACATCAGCGCTGTTGTGCATCGCCATTGTTTTTGCGCGAACCCGCTCAAGCGACAATTCTATCTGCGATTCCCGGGTTTGTGTTTCAGCCTTTTGCAAATCAAGAAACCTTACATAGGCCTGTTCAAAAACTTTTGAAAAACGGATCAGAATCTCATTTGTTTCTTTCGAAAAATATTTGCCGGTATAATCATTTAAAAAAATGCCTGAATGTTTTTGAATAGCAAAGGAAAATCCGAAATAAGGTTGTGCCAGTACCCATGTCTTTACTTCATCCGGGAAAACACTGAATCCGGAATGAGTAAAAATGTGATTGAAATAATCCGCTTTAATTTTACCTGAATATGTTTTGGCAACCAGCTCCAATCCATTCTGTCTTCCGCCATCGCAATCATCAAACATAATATTGTCGAACCATGGAAGGTAAGCGCTCATTGGTTCTTCAAATTGCTCCGGAATCCATATCCAGTGCAGCAAATCTTTTGAGTCGG
>JAATGW010000206.1 GCA_015654495.1 Chitinophagales bacterium | reverse complement strand
CGTGTGAGAAATGGCGGGCACAATTGGGACTATTGGCGCAAATCATTACCGGATGTATTGCAATTTGTTTCTGCCGGGTTCAGGGAACAATAAAAAAAATAGAAAATGCATCGTTTTAAAAAGATCGGAAATGCAGGCAGGGCATTGTTGCTGGCGGCAATCATTGCCACAGCATTACTGTCCATGGTGGCGGCGAAGCCAACGCTCTTTATACTGGGCGATAGCATCTCTATTCACTACGGCCCGCACCTGAAAAAATTTTTGGAAGGCACAGTGGATGTGGAGCAGAAACAGGCAGAGACGATCAACGGGAAAAAATTCAGCCGGAATGGTGGCGAGTCGCGCAGGGTACTGGCCTACCTGACTGAAAAGCTGGAGCAGCCTGGTTTTCAACCCGATTATATACTCCTCAATTGCGGCCTGCATGATATTGGTCACGATTCGGTGACGCATCAGCTGAAGGTACCTGCCGCTGAATACAGACAGAATCTTGAAAAAGTTTTTACAATGATCCGGCAGAAAAAAATCCGGATTATCTGGGTAACGACTACACCAGTAGTTGACTCCATTCATAACAGCCGGATCAAAGAACTGCAACGGTTTGCCAAAGACCTTGCACAATACAATCAAATAGCAGCTGAGCTATGCCGTGAGTATGAAATCAAAACAATCGACCTGCACGATTTTACTGCAAAACTGGGTGCGGATGCCTATATCGATAATGTACACTATAAAGAAGATGTGCGGGTTTTGCAGGGCGCTTACCTGGCAGGAGCTATAGAAGAAATTATAAAAGAGAAATATCAACTGCAGCAATAATCATGAACCGCCGCGATCTCATAAAACTATTTGCCGCCCCTCCTATTCTGACAATGAGTGGGCTTGTAAATGAATCGGCGGAACCGCCCGGATCAGTTACAGATAAGGACACTTACCAGTTGGTGATCTATGGAGCTACACCCGGTGGTGTGGCCTGTGCAGTAAGAGCCGCACGTGAGGGAATAAAAGTTTTGCTGGTAAGTACATACGAACATCTGGGTGGCATGTTTTCCTCCGGCCTCGGTATTATGGACACGCTTTACAACGGGTCACGGGCGCCGGTTTACGATGAGTTCCGGCAAAGCATTTATGACTGGTATCGCATAAAGTATGGCACAGATTCAGCACAATACCAGGCAACCGGGCCGGGTATTTCCAAAACAAAGTATGAGGCATCTGTAGCAGAAAAACTGATCGGATCAATACTCACAGCGGAACCCAACATTACTATCATCAAAGGATTCTATCCACAAAAAACAGAGAAAAATAATCGCAGGATCGTCAGTGTTTTTTTCAGGGCAATAGAAGGAGATACAACAAAAATTATAAAGGGTGATCTTTTCGCAGATTGTTCATATGAAGCTGATCTTGCTGTAGTAGCAGGTGTATCCTGCCGCGTCGGCCGTGAGTCAAAGCATGAATTCAACGAAAAATATGCGGGCGTCATTTATACGGAGGATGTGAAACCGGGTGAAGGAACCTATAACCTGGATCCTGATGAAACAGCAATCATCGCAAAGCTGAATCTCTACCGGTATGAACATACTTCCACAATTGTATTTGCACCTGAAAGTACAGGTGAAGCGGATCCGGCAATTCAGGCATTTAATCTGAGAGCAATCATTACCGATGATCCGGATAACAGGATCCTTCCTGAAAAACCTGCTCATTACGACGCTGCTCATTTCGCAAAAGATTATACACATAAAGCGGAAAAAATAACATTGTCGCGGCCTAACAATAAGTCGAGCCTGAACTATCCTAAACTGGTCGGGCTTCAGAATAAATATGTGGAAGGTAATTGGGAGGATCGGAGCAGGGTTATACAGCAGTTTAAAGATGAATTGCTGGGCCTGCTTTACTTCCGTCAGAATGATGCTTCATTGCCGGCTGCAATCAGGGAGCACTGGAGAAAATTCGGGTTGGCCAAAGATGAGTTTGCTGACAATGGTCACCTTCCTTATGAATTGTATGTAAGAGAATCCAGACGCATCAAAGGGAAAAAAGTGTTTACACAGAACGATGCACAGCTATTAAAAGGGTTGAAGCGCGCACCTGTTCATACTGACAGCATCAGTATTACCGAATGGTTTCTTGATTCGCATGCATGTACAGACAAGCATGTTGAGGGAAGCAAGAATGAAGGCGAGGTAATGCTGAAGAGTGAAACAGTCCCGGGGCAAATTCCACTTGCTACTATTTTTCCGACTGAGTTCGATAATATGATAGTGCCGGTATGTCTTTCGGCTACACATATGGGTTGGGGTGCCGTAAGACTGGAGCCGGTCTGGATGTGCATAGGTGAAGTTGCGGCCTATGCTGCGGCTGAGGTATTAACAGAGAAGATATCCGTTCACCAGATTGATACAGAAAAATTCATTTATCAACTTGCTGCACACCGTTTCATGCTCACATTTTTCAATGATATGGAGG
>JAATGW010000623.1 GCA_015654495.1 Chitinophagales bacterium | reverse complement strand
ACTACTAAACCTACGGGACAGGGAACAGGACTCGGATTGTCATTATCCTATGATATCATCAAAGCACATGGAGGAGATATAAAAGTAACAAGCACCGAAGGGAATGGCAGTGAATTCATTATTATATTAAACGCAAATTCATGATACCTGTATTCACTTCTTACCTCTTACTTCTTACTTCTTACTTCAAAATCAGCCTTTTTTTACGACAAAACCTTCCGGACAGGGAACAGGACTGGGGTTGTCGCTATCCTATGATATCATCAAGGCGCATGGCGGGGAAATAAAAGTAAATAACCATCCGGGTGAGGGTGCTGAGTTTATTATCTCACTGCCCTATTCGAATTGATCAAAAAACATATTGAAACCCGGGCGTTGCTTTCGTCCTTTCCATTATTTCATTTACCTCTTACTCAGGCTGTAAAAATGAACACATATCTCAAAATACTTTTTCTCATGTCGCTGCCTGTTTTTTTACAGGCACAGAAGGAAAGCTATTACGATTATGACACATACAGCCAGCAACGGTTTGATAGCCTGCAAAGGGTTTTTAATACCACAACAAATGATACTATCAGGATGGCAGTCTGCAGGGATCTCGGTTTGTACTATGTCGAAACAGGTACTGACAGTGCGTTTTACTTTCAGCAACTACAACTGAAATATGCGCAGCAATTAAAACAAAATTTATGGGAAGCAGATGCTTATGATTTGCTATCCTATATTTTCAAACGGGCTGGTAACTATCCGCAAGGTTTGCAATCCTCTTTAAATGCCATAAAGATTGCTGAAAACCCTGCAACAGAGAAGAACATCTGGCGGCTTGAAAAGTTTTCAATAAAAAAAGATCCTCATGAAGCGAGGCTTCGGGTATTAGGAAATGCTACACACGATCTGGGGCTCATTTACAAGATGACGGGTAATAATGAAAAGAAATTATCAAGCTTCCTGCAGGCTGAAAAAATTGGAAAATCCATTAACGATCCGGTAATTCTTTCTCTGGAGTATATGAATTTGGGAGATCATTATTTTGCTGCAAAAAAGCCTGATAGTGCGCTGGCCTACGAACAGCAGGCACTATCATTAGTTGAACAGTCGGGGTTTTCTCTCTATCTGGGACTGATTTATTCCTACCTCGGGGATATATATGCTGCAAAGGGTTATGCTGATTCTGCAAGAAAATACTTTTCCCGATCCATTGCAGTAAATAAAAACAAAGGCAACAATTCATACCTCGCCGAAGCTTGCGTGAAGATGGCTGATTTCCTGAAAGCCATGAATGAAACTGATTCTGCACTATGCTATGCACGAGTGGGGCTGTATTACTTTACTTTAAATGGTGAACCCGCAGGCAGGTTATCTGCGCTTAAATCACTTGCTTCAATATTCAGACAGCAAAAAAAAATCGACAGCGCTTTTGAATACCAGCAGTCCGCGATTGCTATAAGCGACAGTCTTGTAAGCGTCGACAAAATAAAACAGTTTGAAAACATCGGATTTGATCAGCAGTTAAAATTACAGGAACTGGAAAAGGCGGGAATCGCTATTCAAAACAGGAACAGGACTTATGTTTTTATATCAGGTATTGCAATACTGCTGTTGATTGGATTTTTACTGTACCGGAACAACAGCCAAAAACAAAAAGCGAATGCTGTGCTCGAGAAAACACTAAAGGATTTGAAATCCACACAGGCGCAACTGATTCAATCGGAGAAGATGGCTTCGTTGGGAGAACTCACTGCGGGTATTGCACATGAGATACAGAACCCGTTGAATTTCGTGAATAATTTTTCGGAGGTGAGTGAAGAGTTGGTTGTTGAGGCAGAAGCCCTCCTGGCAGGCCACGGCGGGCAAGGCAGTAGACGGGAGGCAGGAGAGAACAGCCCTTTAGTTGCAGAGTTACTGACTGATATCAAACAGAATCTGGAAAAAATTAATCACCATGGAAAGCGCGCTGACGCTATCGTGAAAGGAATGCTACAACACAGCCGCAGCACTTCCGGAAATAAAGAACTTACCGATATTAATGCTTTGGTTGATGAGTACACTAAACTGGCTTTTCACGCTTATCGTGGGAAGGATAGTAGTTTTGAAGTAAAGCTGGAAACACATTTTGATCCATCGATCCCGGAGATACAAGTTGCCCCGCAGGAAATTGGCCGGGTTTTATTGAATGTGTTGAATAATGCATTTTATGCAGTGAGCGAGAAGGAGAAAGAGCGAGAGCGAGAGAAAGAGAAATACAGGGAGAAACAGAAACAGAAAACAGAAATTCGTAGCGACGTCATGCATGACGTCGCAGGAACCGGGGAATCCACCTTCGCTAATGCTACGGCGGACAAGTACCAGCCACATGTATCAGTCAGTACAAAGAAAAATGGCAATCAGGTCGAAATAACGGTGAAGGATAATGGCAATGGTATTCCGGAAAAAATAGTTGAGAAAGTCTTTCAGCCATTTTTTACAACAAAGCCAACTGGCCAGGGGACGGGACTAGGGTTGAGTTTGAGCTATGACATTATTAAAGCTCATCATGGAGAAATAAAAATCGAAAGCGGGAAAGGTGAAGGTGCAGAGTTTATAATTTTGTTGCAGGCAAAAGAAACTGGCTGATTGTTTAAGTGAGCTAAAGGGATATGAAAAAGTGTGAAGTGATCATGCAATCACCGGTTTAAAATTATCCATTGATTTTAAAAGTGAAAATGCGTCAGGCAGTAAACATACAGCATCAGTCACTCATTCTGCAAATCATTTTATGGATTACAGCCTTACTCATTTCCTCCTGCTCACAAAATAACGCGAATCAGCCTGATGTTTCAGGCAAAAAGGATACATTGAAACCACCTGTTACCATCATAGTGAAAACACCTGTTGTAACACTTCTTGATACATGCCCTCCTCCCCTTACCATTACTATCCCCGGAAACAAAAAAGATTCTTTTGTTTTAAAATTAAATAATTCAAAAAAGGTAATTCATACTCCTGAAATAAAATCCGCTGACTTTTCTGTGCTCATGCCAAACTATAATACCGGACAGGGCCTTGCCAACAGTGCAGTGAAAGGCAGTTGTATTGATGAAAACGGAAATCTCTGGTTCGCAACATTCGGAGGTGGAATAAGCCGGTATGATGGCCATTCGTTTATGAACTATGATATGAGTATGGGCCTTATCATCAATCTTGCGAACTGTATCATGCAGGACAGAGACAAAAATCTCTGGGTCGGAACCACTTCCGGAGTAAGCCTCTATAATGGAAGGTCTTTTACAAATTTTACAATTGCTGATGGGCTGGTACACAATTCTGTTCGTAGCATCTTCCAGGATAAAAATGGTAATATCTGGTTTGGTACAAATGGAGGAGTCAGTAAATACGATGGGAAAGCATTTACAAATTATACCACTGCCGATGGATTGATAAATAATACAGTGAAAAGTATTTTTCAGGATAAAAGCGGAAATATCTGGTGTGGAACTATTGAAGGCGTATCACGTTATGATGGAAAAACCTTCAGGAACTATACCACCACCGAAGGGCTGGTAAATAATTCTGTTGAATGTATTCTCGAAGATAAAAATGGTAATATCTGGTTCGGCGGATGGGGACTGTGCCGCATGGATCCATATGGGTCATTTAAGACTTACACTGCTCCTGTTGAATTGGCTGATAAGTGGATCCCAAGCATATATGAAGATAAAGAAGGAAATCTTTGGTTTGGTACCGGGGAAGGAGTATTCCGTTTAAAAGTCGATGGATCTTTAATGAACTTAAACGAAGATCGCGGATTAGCAAACAATCAGGTAAACAGTATCCTCGAAGATAAAGCAGGTAATCTTTGGTTTGGCACAGAAAATGGAATCTCCAGGTTTGACCAGGATGGAAAATTGTTTGTTGCTTATACTACAGCGCAGGGGCTGACAAATAATTCTGTAATGAGCTTTTGTGAAGACAAAGAAAGGAATCTTTGGTTTGGAACTACTGGCGGAGGTGTATCAAAATTAGATAAAGATGGTAAAACCTTTACCAACTATACTACTGCCCAGGGACTGTCGCATAATGTTGTACGCAGCATGGCTGAAGACAAAGCAGGAAATCTTTGGTTTGGAACTGATGGAGGCGGTGTATGCAGGTTAGATCCTGCCAGGAAAATTTTCACAATTTATACCATCTCCCAGGGGCTGGCAGGTAATAATATAAGGAGTATCAGAGAAGATAAAACAGGAAATCTTTGGTTTGGTGATGCGGATCGGGGAGTATCAATGTTAGATAAAGAATATCACTATTGTCCGACTAAAAGTAGTAAAAAAAGGGTGGTCCTAAGAACCACCCGGAATAGTTAAGTTTGAGTTACGAAGCTTAAACAATAACTATGAACGACATTAGAAAATTTCCCGGACAGCCGGTGCTATCTCAGATATTAGATACGATTCCCTCTTCCATTATCAATGCTGCTAATCGTAAACACCAGGCAAACCGTTATTATAAGCGATTGCCCTTACGAGTTCATTTGGTGAGCCTTTTATATTGT
>JAATGW010000653.1 GCA_015654495.1 Chitinophagales bacterium | reverse complement strand
TTTGTTATCAATACAAAAGACCAGGCTGAAACGGATTATTATTGGGAAGCGCTTACTAAAAATGGTGGTGAGGAAGGCTCTTGTGGATGGTGTAAAGATAAATATGGATTATCATGGCAGGTTGTACCAACTGAATATTTTGAATTAATACATAGCGATGATCCGAAAGTTAGGGATAAGGCAATGAAGAACACATTAACGATGAAAAAATTGATACTGTCTGAACTCAAATGAACAGTCGTCATTGAAATAAAAAAGAGAAAAAACTGCTCATACAAAAGTTTGGCAAAAGCAGGGTTGATTCACTTAGTATCAACATCTGTTGCGAAGTTAACCCTACACTGTCAATTGTATTAATATCGGTCACTACTTTTTTCTGTATGGTTTCCTCTATGTGTCTATGTTTCTCCTATCATAACTATGTGGTTCAAAAAAAACCTGCGACTGCGGAAAGAATTTAAACCACATTAGGAGGTGGTACATAGGTCACATTGAAAATCGCAGAACTTGATCTTAGAAGTCAATACCCTGGGAGAAAATCACACTTCGTTTTATAATTTACATGACACTTAATTTAGTTTACCTGATTTTAACCGCAAACTGCGCAAATTGAACAGCACGCAAGTCGCGCTAAAGAGATTCAAAAAATGCATTCTTTCTGATTTGGAAAAGCTTTTGCGAAATTTGCGCGGCTGTTTGCTTGAGGAATTTGCGGTTAAATTATGAGCTCAGCCAGGAGGGCAGGTGTATGTCAGTGAAAAGTTCATTTTTAACGCAAAAAATGCAAAGTTGAAAACGCTTAGTATACTATAGACTGAAATATCCACGCTTAGAGCCCAAAAAAGCCTTTCACTTTATTTCTCAACCAGCTATTTAAAGAATTTGAGGTTTTTAGACAGTCTACCGTTAGCTGCGATGCTTCTTTGATAATCTCCGTTTTAGCGACAAGAAATAAACTGCAGTACAGACAAATTGGTGTCGATTTCATTGACTATGAAAGAGGCCAGGAATATGATGGATTTTTGGCTCAAAGAAAAATTAATAAATTGCATTTATGAAAACGTTAAGGGATCTGAATAATAGAAAGCTGCCACTTGTGAGGATGATCCCGCACTCAATAAATTCAGGGACAAAACCCCATTTCCCGAAAAACCTGAAAAGGCAAATGCGGCCTTAAAAACAGCAATGTTAGCTCAGATGAAGCACCGCAGCTAACATTTGCACGCAATATGGGCGACAGAATAAAGTGCTGTTCCACAGTAATTCTGACCCAGAGACAGGATTCTGGCCTTTGCTTTTCAAATTTAGCTAGTACTATTGTAACCTCTCCCATCAGTACTGTTGTGAGCAGACACCCGCCGTACTGAACGGTACGTTAGAGCGGGACGAAAATTCCCGTACTACGTTAAGCCGTCCACGTTAGCGGCTATGCTTATAGACATTCATTACAGTTCAGTGTTGTTAGGATTGTATCTTCATACTGAAAAAGATTTCAATGAAATTAGACCGGTATGAACTAAAAGCTGGTGATAAACTAACGACTTTCGAATTTTTGAGCGAGGGGACAAAAGGCAAGGTTATTAAAGTGATACAGTTTCAGGAAATGAACTACACAGATCTTTACAATCTTGCATTTGGCGACAAGAGTTTGCAAACTGGGGAAATTGATGATAAGGTAGTGACCGATAATGGAGATTCCGAGAAGGTTTTGGCGACAGTTGTTGCGGCTGTCTACGCATTTGCCGACAAATACCCAGAGAAGTGGATTTATGCAACTGGAAGTACTTCCGCTCGAACGAGACTTTATAGAATGGGAATTAACAAATATTTTGAAATGGTATCTGAAGACTTTGAGATTATGGGAGTGATCGAAGGGGAATGGGAGGAATATGAAAAAGGGAAAGACTATCAGGCATTTGCAGCGAGGCGAAAAAAAACGTAATTTGAGGATATGAAGACAATGCAAGATATAAATAAGAAGAAAGTACCTGCGGTTCGCATTGACCCTGCATTGAATAAATACAATGACGTAACGTTATTTCCTGAGAAGTTGGAGAAAGCAAACGCGCAACTCAAAAAGTCTGGTCTCCCAAAGCCTAAGAAGCACCGCAGCTAACATCACGAATAGGCGACAGAATAAATCCAGATCGATAGTAATTCTGACCCGGCGACAGAATCCCGGCCTTTGCTTGTCAAATTTATGTTATTGATATAGTAAGCGGTCCCACAAGTAGTAGCGGGAGCAAACGCCTGCCCGTACTGAGCGGCACTTTCGGGCGGGAACATAAAATCCCCGTACTGCGTGAAGCCGTCAACGTTACAGGCAATGGCAATATCACCCCAAACAATTTACTGCCACTTCCTTTTTGACTACAACTATCTGCCTTTTGGCTACAACTGTTTTCTGAAGTCGTTGCAACTTTGTACCAGCAAATTAAAACAGTAATAAAATGAAAATATTTGTAACAGGGGCTTCGGGCTTCATTGGCTCTGCGATAGTGAAAGAGTTAATCGGTGTAGGGCACCAGGTAATTGGTTTGGCACGTTCAGAAAAATCTGCAAAAGCAATCAGCGATGCCGGTGCAGAACCATTGAAAGGTGACCTTGAAGATCTGGAAATCTTAGAGCAGGGTGCAAAAAATGCTGATGGTATTATTCACGCAGGTTTTTTCCACGACTTTACGCAATTCGCAAAAGCTGTGGAAATAGACAAAAACGCTATCAATGCGATGGGTGAAGTGTTGATAGGAACAAGCAAACCTATTGTAGTAACAGGAGGAATTTTAGGTTTACCACTCATCGACGGAAACATTACAGAAGAGAGTCTTTCGCCGGGTTTTCCGCGTGCTTCCGAACTTACGGCTCTGGCATTGGCAGAAAAAGGCGTCCATGCTTCGGTAATTCGTTTGGCACCATCCGTTCACGACAAAGGCGATCATGGTTTTGTTCCGTTTATTATTTCGCAGGCACGCAAAAATGGCGTTTCGGCTTATCCGAAAGACGGCAACAATCGCTGGACTGCGGTCCATCGTTCAGACGCAGCAAGGGCGTTTCGTTTAGCGCTTGAAAAATCTGCAAAAGGCGAATTGTACAATATTGTTGGCGACACAGGCATTGAACTAAAAAGAATGGCAGAATTGATTGGCGAAAAACTGAATTTACCTCTTGTGTC
>JAATGW010000394.1 GCA_015654495.1 Chitinophagales bacterium | reverse complement strand
ATCAGCAACCTCTCAGACGGGGTGTATGCGGTAGAGATCTCCATTGATCAGGCGGAGAAAGTGGTTCGCAAAGTGGTCAAACAGTAAGAGAAACACTTATGAGTTGAATACAGGAAAGGGTGGACTAATGGTCCGCCCTTTCCGTTTTATGACAAGAGTTATTAGCCACATATTTAACAGAAAATCAATAGTTTAGCATTTGCAATCATGGGCGACAGTCCTTTGGGAATTGATATGGTTGGCGGGTTTGATTATTAACGGAACCAGACCTTTGACCGCTACCGATTTCAAAATCGATTAATTTGCAGGCCCTTTAAACGCCGGAAACAGGCCTCCTTTTTTGGAACCGGGAAGGGAGAATAAGTATCGTTTAAAAGCGTTAAATGTTTGCCTGATAAGATTTCCGGCGCTCTGGCATAACCAGTAATCAACAGGCAGTTCTCAAAAAATCCAATGCCAGAAACCGGTAATAATCGGCAACAGGAAATTCCTGCTGAACGCTTAATAACAGATCAGTAATAGTATAATGAAGAATATTCTAAAGATTGAACTGAGTGGTGAAAGGAAATTCGGACTGGATATCCTTCGCATGGTTGCGATATTATGTGTAATCGTAGAACATGGCGGCATTTTTTTCCCGGAAAATCTGAAGAAAATAAATGACCTGTTCGTATTCGACGGCGTTTCTATCTTTTTTGTTTTGAGTGGTTTCCTGATAGGAGGTATCCTTATCAAGCTGCTGGAAAAAAATCAGATTGACCGGAGACTGTTAATGGATTTCTGGATCAGAAGATGGTTCAGAACCTTACCAAACTATTTTCTGGTGCTCTTTGTTTTAATAATTCTGCAGGTACTGTTTACCGAAAGCTCTCATTTTATTTCACCCGGAACATCGGTCTATAAATATTTTATTTTTTCCCAGAATTTATTCAGTGAGCATCCCTGGTTCTTTCCCGAAGCATGGAGCCTTTGCATCGAAGAATGGTTCTATCTTTTGATTCCATTTTTCATTTTCCTGCTTATAACGCTGGTGAAATTACCTCCGCGCATTTCTGTTCTGGCAACTGCGTTAATTGTTTTGTGCAGTGTAACCGTTTTCAGGTTCATACGTTATGAAAGCATTACTGTATCCAATTACAACGATTGGGATAATTTATTCAGAAAACAGGTTTTCACAAGGCTTGACAGTTTAATGTATGGCCTCATCGGCGCATATATTAATTTTTATTTTCCAAAAAAATGGCTGAAAAGAAAACTGCCTCTATTGGTAGCCGGTATTACGCTCTTCATTTCCGCAAAATACCTTATTCCTAATTTTACCAGGGTAAACAGCTTATACAATTGTGTGTTTTCTTTTTCAATAGTTTCTACAGCAACCCTCTGCCTGCTGCCCTTTCTTTCCGATTTAAAATCCGGGCGCGGTTTTATTTATAAATCGATCACCTATATCAGCCTGATTTCCTATTCCATGTATCTGCTGAATTACGCTGTAATTCAATGGTGGATTCTGGACAATATTCCATGGACCAGTTTCATGGACTCAGCAGGCCTGATCATATTCACCAGGTATGTACTTTACTGGGTACTGGTGATCGTAATGTCCATACTTCTTTATAAATATTTTGAGATACCGATGACCAGGCTCCGCGACAATACAAAAATCAAGAAGACAATGATGGCCGGAGCTCTTGGGTAAAGAGGTTCAACGTTTAACGTTAAACGTTGAACGTTGAACTCAGAACGTATATCTGGCAGCTATTCCAAAATTTCCGGCGTAAAACCTGTTATAATAATCATAGGGCTCAACGATAATAATTGTAGGTCTTACATCAGCAGACACATTAAGGGGGATTTTTGGAAATTTATAGTCCACGCCACCTGTTGGAAAAATGCCGAGTCCGAATCCTCTGTAATAGGCGTCGTCAGAAAAAGTATTATAAGCAGTGATGCCCCCACCAATAAACCATTTTAACCCGTCAACATCGCCTATCTGGAAATGGTGCTGATATGCAGCACTAAATGAAATATTAAACCAATTGGAATTATAAGCGTTATAATATGCGCTGTATGGCCTGAAACCTAGATTCAGTTCAATAGCACCTTTTTCACTAAGAAAGGTTTTGAAAGAAGCTGCAAATACATCATAATAGCCGCTACCCAGTCGCGCTCCGATTGCATTTTTATAAGATCCTCCCTCCTGGGCAAATGATCCTATGGCAAGACAGGCCAGCATACAAATAATACAGATTAATTTTTTCATTGTTGTTAAATTCATTTTTTGTTCAGATTGTATCTCCTTTCCGGAAACGCAAAGATAATATCCGTTGTGTACGATGCAATAGTTGTACCCGCCGGGGGCGGCCTTAAATCCGGAGTAATCTGTTAAAATTATTCTTTGTGTCCTGGCTGATTTGAAATTGAACATTTGAAACGGCTGCTGCTTCGCCACTATCTTCCAGGTTCAAAGACCAGACTTCGTGGTTTTTTTCTATATTGGCAGAATAAATTCGATTTAGCCGTTTATTCAAGCGCCGCTGTATGAAAATTATTATTATTTGTTTTTCTCTTTTCTTCAGTTTTTCTGCATCTGCCCAATCGGGTACAGCCTGGGAATTTCTTTTTAATGGCAAGGATCTTAATGGCTGGAAACAATTAAATGGTAAAGCACTGTATGAAGTAAAAGATGGAGTTATAACCGGAACAACAGTACCCAATGAACCCAATTCATTTCTTACCACAGAAAAAGAATATGGAGATTTTATACTTGAGCTTGAACTGAAAGTGGATTCACCGATGAATTCGGGTATCCAGTTCCGTAGTGAGAGTAAGGCGACATATGAAAACGGACGTGTTCATGGATATCAGATGGAAGTTGATCCATCTCCGAGGGCCTGGAGTGGTGGCATTTATGATGAAGCGAGGCGCGGCTGGCTCTATACCATGGAATATAATCCTGCTGCCAAAAAAGCATTCAGAAATAATGCATGGAACAATTACAGGATAGAATGCATTGGCAACCGTATCCGCACCTGGGTTAATAATATTCCGACAGCTGAACTTATTGATGACCTAACCCCCAAAGGTTTTATCGCTTTGCAGGTGCATGCTATCGGAAAAAATGACCAGCCTGGTAAAAAAATCATGTGGCGGAATATCCGGATCAGAACTACAGCAATCAGCGCCTCGCCTGCGACCGGAATTTTTGTTGCCAATATAATCCCGAATCAGCTCAGCTCAGAAGAAATAAAAAATGGGGTTAGCTTACTATGGGATGGTAAATCAACTAAAGGCTGGCGCGGTGCCTATAAAACGGGTTTTCCCGCAACGGGTTGGTTGATTCACGACGGGATGCTCTCTGTACAAAAATCAGGAGGTGCAGAATCTGCTCATGGTGGAGATATTGTAACTGAGGAAGAATATGGAGCATTTGAATTACAATTCGAGTTCCGTTTAACAGAGGGCGCCAATAGCGGAGTAAAATATTTTGTAACGGAATCAGAAGGTAATAAAGGCTCAGCGATTGGCCTGGAGTACCAGGTACTTGATGATGAAAAACATCCTGATGCAAAAATGGGTACAGCTTCCAATCGCACCATCGCCTCCTTGTATGATCTGATTCCTTCAATTAAATCTTCTCAGGCTTTGCGGAAAATCGGCGAATGGAATCGCGGGATGATCAGGGTTTATCCGGATAACAAAGTGGAACATTATCTCAATGGTTATAAGGTAGTGGAATACCAGCGGGGAACACAAATGTATTATGCGCTGGTAGCAAGAAGTAAGTACAGCCAGTGGCCGGATTTCGGTATGGCACCCAAAGGCAGGATTCTGCTCCAGGATCATGGAGATAGTGTTGACTACCGAAGCATTAAGATCAGGAAGTTCAACGTTCAACGTTAAACTAACTTAATAACTTAAAACCTATAACTTAAAACTTACTATGACTTCACGCAGGAAATTTATCGGCCAGGCAGTAAAAGCTGCAGGTGCAACCTACCTTGGAACCCTTGCATTCAGTCCTAAATCATATGCACGTATACTGGGAGCGAATGATCGGGTAGCCGTTGGCGTTGTGGGCTATTCTGACAGATTCAGAAGCAGTCTCCTGCCTTGTTTTCTGAATCATTATAAAGAAATGAATTTTGATATTATTGCAGTCTCAGATATCTGGAAGCTCCGCCGCGAAGATGCGCAGGCAGCACTTAAGTCAAAATTTGATCATGATATCACAGGCTGTGTAAACAACGACGCATTGTATAGTATCAAAGATCTGGATGCAGTGATTGTGAGCACTCCGGATTTTCAGCATGCGACGCATTGTATTGAAGCTGTGAAGGCGGGAAAGGATGCTTATGTGGAGAAGCCATTTGCTGAAACGATGGCTGATAATAAAGCCGCTTTAAAAGCAGTGAAGGAAACAAAAAAAATTGTGCAGATAGGTTCACAACGCAGAAGTGGCGCAAATTATAAGGCCGCAGCCGACTTTGTTAAAGCCGGAAAATTCGGACCGGTAACTATGGTGGAACTTACATGGAATGTGAATCAGCCAGGCAGGTGGCGCAGACCCGGTGATATTGCAAAAATTCAGCAACAGGATACAGACTGGAAAAGGTTTTTAATCAACCGGCCATTTGAAGCGTGGGACCCAAGGAAATACCTTGAGTTTCGTTTGTTCTGGCCTTACTCATCCGGAATGCCGGGTCAGTGGATGTGTCATCAGATCGATACTGTACATTGGTTCACCGGTTTACAGCATCCGCGTTCCGTTGTTGCCAATGGCGGTATTTACATGTGGAAAGATGGAAGGAGAAACTGGGATACAATGACAGCGGTTTTTGATTATGGCCCTGAAAACGATCCTGCCAGCGGATTCCAGGTAACCTTTGCATCGCGAATGCATAACGGTGATGAGAATCCTGCGGAGATATACTATTCCAATGGTGGCGAAATGAATCTCAATACAAATAAAGTAACGCCAACAGGTGGTCTCACCAAAAGATTTGCAGATGCAATGCATATGCAACCCAACCTGCTACCGGAAATGTCGCTTGAAGTAGCGGATGAAAAAGTGGTGACTTCGGCAAATACGGGAGGTGATGCACTAACGTCGGCACATATGCGAAACTGGATGGAATGTGTGCGCAGCCGCCAGCAACCAAATGCGCCGATAGAGGCCGGATACACACATGCTATTGCAAGTATCATGACAAACGCTGCTGTAAGAACGGGCGAGAAAGCATATTTTGATGAAAAGAAACAGGAAGTAACAGCCGGCGGTAAGGTTTTTACGTACTGATATGTTTAGAAAATAAAACCATTGAGCAGATTCGCTTCGATCATTTTCATTTCTGTCGTTCTGTTTGTGCTTCCATCTTCAGCACAGATCAAGGCTTATATCAGTATCAATACGGATATCGCCAACGATAGTTTTTTATATAGCAACGGCTTTCGTTATGTGGAAGAAGTGGTTTCCCGCAGCTTTTCACCTGTAAATATGAGTGATTCAGCATTTGTTCTCAAATTGAAGCAGATCAGAAATGCAAAATGTAAGGTTGTTGCTGCCAATTCATTTTTGCCGGGTCACCTGAAATTGGTTGGGCCAGTAATTAATGAGGCAGCTATATTGGGTTATGTGGACACTGTTATGAAAAGAGCGGCTGCTGCGGGCTTAAGGCTGGTCGTTCTGGGAAGTGGTGCTGCGAGGCAGATCCCGCCTGGTTTTGACCGCGATACGGCAAAAAAACAATTTATTGTTATCGTAAGAAAAATGGCCATCGTTGCATCAAAATATAAAATTCCTATTGCGATGGAAAACCTGAACAAAGGAGAGTGTAATTTTATCAATTCGGTAGCCGAAGGTCTGGAGATTGCACGAGCTATAAATCATCCTTATTTTAAACTTACAGCTGATATATACCATATGCTGCGGGAGAATGAACCTGCGACTTCAATAGTTGATGCACGTGATTATATAATCCATTGTCATATTGCAGAAAATAAGGAAAGAGGTTATCCCGGAAAATCAGGAGAGGATTTCAGACCTTACTTAAGAGCATTGAAAACGATCGGGTTTACAGGAGTATTATCTATGGAATGTCCATGGAAGAATATGCAGGAAGAAGCTCCCATTGCATTTAAGTATCTTCAGCAACAATTAGATGAAGTATATCAATAACAATTAATTATGGCCGGAATATTTTCATTAGCAGGAAAAAGAGCTTTGATTACCGGAGGTGGTACTGGTCTCGGTCTTGGCATTGCAAAAGCAATGCTGGAAGCAGGTGCAGAGGTTATTATAACTGGTCGCAGGGAAGAGGTTCTGCAGGCAGCTGCCGCGGAATTGGGTGAAGGTGCGTCCTATGTAACGGGTGACGTGGCCGATCTTCCTTCGCTTCCGGCGCTGGTGAAAAAAGTTGCTGCCGGCGGCAGAATTGATGTGCTGGTTAACAATGCCGGGATTAATATGAAGAGGACAGCACTCGAAGTTTCTGATGAAGATTTTAACCGGATTGTTCAGACTAATCTGAATGGCGTTTTTGCAATGTGTCGTGAAGTAGGAAAGCTGATGCAGGAGCAGGGTGGGGGATCGATTATCAATATATCTTCAATGGCGGCCATGTATGGGTTGCCGTTAGTTTCGGGTTATGCTGCATCCAAAACAGCAGTTGTCGGTTTAACAAGAACGCTTGCCAGTGACCTCGCACCCCTGGGCATTCGTGTAAACGCAATAGCACCCGGTTTTATAGAGTCAGAGATGACAAAAAAAGCTCTAGATGCCGATCCTGAAAGAAAATTCAGGGCAATCGATCGTACACCGATGGGTAAAATGGGTCTGCCCGAAGATATTGGCTATGCAGCTGTTTATCTCGCCAGCGATGCAGCGAAGTTTGTAACAGGAGTTAATTTGCCCATAGATGGGGGGAATAGTATTGGATTCTGAAGTAGGAAGTACGAAGGTCGAAGGCCGAAGTAAGAAGCACGGTAATAACTTTAAACTTTAGTTCGCACTTCATACTTCGGCCTTCGTACTTCCCTCAAATCAGTCCCGCTAGCTCCAGGCTCAACTTCTTGATCTTTCTTACTTCAAGATCTTCAATAATAGCTTCAGGATAAAGAATAACTGAAGTATTGTTCTCTTTCCACCAACTGGCTTCAAGGAATTCAGAAAAATGTATTATGCCCACCAGATATTTTCGTTCTGCTTCTGCATGCCATTCTTCTATCGCCATAAATTTATCGCGTGGTATATAACTCCAGTCATCAAAACTGACATATGCCCTCACAAAAAAATCATTACTGAGTTCAGCAGGATGATGATGAAATCTTTTTTTATACTCATACTGGTACTGGTAGCGCAACGCGGAAATATCGCTCAGTACAGCTGATGCGGTAGGGAAGCTACCCGCTCCTTTTCCATAGAAAAATTGTTTGTCCGCAAAAGAACTTTCAAGAACCACACCGTTATATTCATTTTTAACAAAAGCAAGATGACCGTCCTGTTTTACAAATTGCGGTAATACAAAGCCCGCCACTTTTCCATTGAGCAGTTTTTTTGCCTGAGCAACCAGCTTTATATCAAATCTTTTTTCCTTAGCTACCGCAGCATCTGATGCATTTATCTGCTGTATCCCGGTAAAAGCTATTTCTGTGGGATGTTTCAGAATACCATAAGCATGTGTGAGCAATAAACTCATTTTGTTTACAGCATCAATACCCTCCACATCAAGTTTGGGATCAGACTCTGCAAAGCCCAACTGCTGTGCCAGCAACAAAGCTTCCTTAAAGCTCAGGTTTTCCTCAAACATTTTTGTGAGAATAAAATTCGTTGAGCCGTTAACGATAGCCCGAAGCGAGTGCAGAAGATCATTGTCATAATATTCCTCCAGGTTGCGTATGACAGGTATCGAAGCGCAGACTGCGGCCTCATATAATAGTGATCTTCCTGTTTCTTTCTGTAGGTCCATCAGGAGAGGAAGGTTTTCCGCAAGCATTTTTTTACTGGCGGAAACAACATCTTTTCCGTTTCTTAATGCAGTGGTTACAATTTCAAGTGCCGGCGCTGTTTCATTAATCACCTCAACAATTACATTGATTTCAGGATCATTAAGCAATTCCCATTTATCTGTAGTAAAAAGGTTCGATGGTGCATTTCTTTTTTTGCCTGGATCCTTTATACAGACCTTCCTGATCGTAGCGCTTAATGAAGGTGTCTGCTGTAAAACCTTATACAAGCCTTCGCCAACAACGCCGAATCCAAAAAGTCCGATAGTAAGTTTTTTATGTGTCTCCATTTTATATCAATCCGTTTATTTTTCCTTATAATGTTCCGGTAAAATCAAGAATAGCTTTGCTTATTTTTTCATATTCAAGCAAAAAACCATCATGGCCAAATGATGAATTAATTACTGCCAGCCGGGAACCGGGAATATGATCTGCCAGGTATTGCTGTTCGGTAATGGGGAAAAGCACATCTGTTTCAATACCAATAATAAGCGCCTGAGCCTGAATTTTTTTTAGTGCAGCTTCCGCACCACCACGGCCCCTGCCAACATGGTGTGAATCCATTCCTTTACTTAGGAAATAGTAACTGAAGGCATTAAATCTTTTTGCGAGTTTTTCTCCCTGGTAACGCTGGTAAGATTCGCTTTTGAAGCCTTCCAGCAATTCAATTCCGTCTTCCTGTGTTGAAGCATATGCGCTGTAATGGCGATAACTGATAAGGGCAAGTGATCTCGCCGTTTTCATTCCTGCAAGCCCCGCTGCCGGATTTTTTTCATGCCAGGTACTATCGGTTTCGATACATAAACGCTGTGAGGCATTAAATGCTTTGCCCCATGGTGAGTGAAACGCATTGGTCGCAATAGGTACAGTAAATTTAAACAGTTCTGGTTCTTCAATTGACCATTCAAGTAGCTGCTGGCCACCCATCGAACCACCAATGCCCAGGCGGATTTGCTTTATTCCGAGCGCATCTTTCAACGGCCGGTAGGCCCTCGCCATATCCCTCGGTGTGAAAAACGGAAATTCGTGATACCAGGGTTCGCCGCTTTCAGGATTAATATCCAACGGACCACTGCTGCCATAGCAGCTGCCTGGCATATTAATACAAACAATAAAATGGATCGTGGGATCAAATAACTTTCCTTCTCCGATCATACCCGGCCACCATTCAGCCGGGTTGCTGTTGGCCGTAAGCGCATGAAAGATCCAGATCACATTATCGCCTGCTTCATTAAGCTTACCGATTGTGGTATAATAAAGATGGTAGCCGGGAAAAGATTTCCCCGACTCCATCAAAAACTGCTGATCTGTTTTGAATAGATTTTGTTTTATTTCTGACTCAACTTCAGTTAAGTGCATACCTGTTCTCCGCTACTTTTTGAAACGCCTGTTCGAAATCTGATTTGATATCTTCAATATGTTCAATGCCTACACTAACCCTTATCATATTCGGTAAAACGCCCGATGCAAGTTGTTCCTCTTCACTTAACTGCTCGTGAGTGGTTGTTGCCGGGTTGATCACCAGGGTTTTTGCATCGCCCACATTCGCGAGATGTGATGCAAGTTTCAGTTCATTAATAAACTTTGCCGCTTTTTCCTTGCTTCCTTTGATACCGAACTGAAGAATGCCACCGAAACCATTCGGCAGATATTTTTTTGCAAGACTATGGTAAGGACTGCTCGCAAGCCCTGGATACCAAACGAACTCGACATCCGGATGGGATTCAAGCCAGGACGCAAGCGCTGCCGCATTTTCACAATGCCTTTGAACACGAAGAGAAAGTGTTTCCAGCCCCTGTAAAAGCAGGAAGGAATTAAAGGGACTGAGGCTTGAACCAAAATCCCGCAAACCTTCCACTCTTGCACGTATTATGAATGCGATGTTGGGAAGTCCTAACGGGTTACCCTCACCGAAAACATCCCAGAATTTCAGTCCATGATAACCTTCAGAAGGTTCTGTGAATTGCGGGAATTTTCCGTTGGCCCAGTTATAATTTCCACCATCAACAATAACGCCCCCAATACTGTTACCATGGCCGCCGATCCATTTGGTGGCGGAATTAACTACTACATTGGCTCCAAGTTCAATTGGTTTTACCAGATAACCTGCGGCACCGAATGTATTGTCTACTATCAACGGCAGATCGTACTCTTTGGCGAGGTCAACGAATTTTTTAAAATCGGGGATATTTAACCTTGGATTACCGATCGTTTCAAGATAAATGGCTTTTGTGTTTTTGTCGATCAGTGGTACAAAACTTTCAACATCATCTCCGTTGGCAAAACGTGCATCAATCCCGAGTCTTTTGAATGCTACTTTGAACTGATTATAAGTGCCGCCATACAAAAAAGAAGTGCTGATAAAATTGTCGCCGGTCTGCATAATATTATTCAAAGCCAGAAACTGCGCTGCCTGACCCGAACCTGTTGCAAGAGCGGCAACTCCGCCTTCCAATGCTGCGATTCTTTTCTCAAATACATCGGTGGTCGGGTTCATGATCCTCGTGTATATATTTCCGAATTCTTTCAGGCCGAACAATTTTGCAGCATGTTCCGCACTGTCAAATGCGTAGGATGTGGTTTGATAAATCGGAACCGAGCGTGATTTTGTTGTCGGGTCAATTTCCTGTCCGGCATGTAACTGAAGAGTTTCAAAACGATAATTGCTCATTTTAATTCGTTTTTGATGATGAATAATTGTTGAAATTACAGTGGTGAATTGTTACAATTTCAGGTACAGATCAGAACCTTAAAACCAGATTTTCTGAAAGGGATGGATCCGGGTTTTCCCGGGGGAAATAATAGCCTACGAATATAGTAGACTTTGATTTACTCCTGGTGATTTTAACAATTACCGGCTGTGTCATTCCGGACATGAAATTGATTTATTCGTTATGAATTTTTAAGCCCCTCTTAGTGACAACGCAGCGGCTTTTGAGCAGATCTTCCGGAAAACTGAGTAGTGCTGACATAAAAAAGCCCTTCCGGTCAGAAGGGCCTGTATGAGAAATATCATATAAGCTGTATCTCTGACTTATCTGTCCGCCTGCGGCGGATGGAATTGGCACCTTATCCGCTGGGGCGAACAGGTTGTCAAGGCTTCATCGGGCCATCACCCTCTGCCTTTCTGGATAAGATCGGTAAAAGAACTGCCGCAAAGTTAACAGAAGGCAAAGGAAACTTCCAAAACTTATTTTTCTGAACAAATTTTTCACGCCACATGTTATTTTCGGGATATTGATTACCTTTTACGGGTCAATGTATTATACTAGTTTCAGAACCCTGTTAATGCTGGTTCACAACCCTATCATAACTAGTTTCACAACCCTATCATTGCTGGTTTCACAATCCTGTTCACACCCTTTGATTTCATTCTGCTGAATACTGAGGAATATTTTCGATTGCAAATTTGGATATGCTGACGGGCCTACCGTGGGTGTCTTATTTGTTTATTAAGTGCGATAATATTCCCGGATAACCCGAAATCCTCAAAAAGTTTTATGGTTCTGCAGGTTCAATTCCTTACAAAAGCCAATGATTCCTTACCTGCCGGGAGTTAAAGGGAAAGAAAATTACTAATGAACAAAAAGAATGTACTTGTTGTAGCAACAAGCAGAAAAACCCGTGGCGGAATTTCCGCTGTCGTAAATGCATATGCGGGAACAGCATTCTGGGAAAACTGGCATTGTTGCTGGCTTGAAACACATAGTGATAAAAGCAGACTGCAAAGCCTCTGGTGTTTTATAAGGTCTTTTTTCCAATTCCTCTGGTTTCTGCCCGGATGCAATATTGTTCACCTGCACCTCAGCGATCCCGTTTCTGCAATGAGAAAAACATTTTTTTTCATTCCCGCCTGGATATTCCGTAAAAATATCATCATTCATTTTCATGCAGCTTCAGCACAGGTAACGATCGACGGTCCTTTGAGTTTACTTTATCGTTTTTTGTTCAGCAATGCAAATAGGGTAATTGTGTTATCAGAATTCTGGAAGGACCTTATTGAGAAAAAAATCGGAAAATCTGTGGTTATAACCGTTGTTTATAATCCCTGCAACCTACTGGCTCCGAATCCGGCACTTCTTTCAATAGAAAAACAACGCTATGTACTTTTTGCAGGAACATTGAATGCAAGAAAAGGTTATTCGGATCTTATAAGGGCTTTTGGGAATGTAAGCCTGAATTTCCCTGACTGGAAACTGTTGATTGCGGGGAACGGTGAAATACAGGCAGGAAAGGATCTTGTAAAAAAGCTGCAGCTCGAAAAAAATGTTGAGTTCACCGGCTGGATCAGTGGTAAAGAAAAAGACGAAATATTCTATCGTGCCTCTGTATTTTGTTTACCCAGTTATGCAGAGGGTTTCCCTATGTCTGTGCTGGATGCTATGAACTATTCAATCCCCGTTATTACAACCCAGATTGAAGGCCTTACTGAAGAATTTTCAAATAATACCGACCTCCTCCTCTTTAAAGCCGGGGATATTGAGGAACTATCCGATAAACTCCAGGTCCTTATTAAAGATATTGAACTCCGTAAAAAAATCAGCAGTAATGCCTCCCGGATTTTAACAGAAAAATTCAGCCTGAAAATTATTACTGACAAAATGGATGCTATTTATAAATCTCTTGTTTAGTAAATTTGCCTTTTCTTTCGCGAGACTTTTAAATCAGCAGGCACAATAATGCAGGAAGTAATTGAAGTGGTAGGTGCACGTGTGCACAACCTGAAGAATCTGGATATTATCATTCCGAAAAATAAACTGGTAGTGATTACCGGAATCAGCGGCAGCGGCAAATCGTCGCTCGCGTTCGATACGATTTATGCCGAAGGTCAGCGCCGTTATATGGAAACATTCGGTGCGTATGCCAGGCAGTTTATCGGTGAAATGGAAAGACCCGATGTGGATAAGATCTCGGGCTTGTCGCCGGTGATTTCCATTGAACAGAAAACAACAAATAAAAACCCGAGATCCACCGTAGGAACTATAACGGAAGTATATGATTTCCTTCGGTTGCTTTTTGCGCGTGCAGGTGAAGCATGGTCCTATAATACGGGAAAAAAAATGACCCGCTTCAGTGAAGAAGAAATTGTGGCGGATATTTACAAAAGGTTTAAAGGCAAAAAAATTATCCTGCTTGCACCTGTGATACGCGGCAGAAAAGGTCACTACCGTGAGTTGTTTGAAGAAATCCGGAAAAAAGGATTTCTGAAAGTGCGTGTTGATGGTGAACTCAAAGACCTTGTACCTAAAATGCAGGTCGACCGCTATAAAATTCACGATATCGAACTGGTGGTCGACAGGTTGCCGGTAACACCGGATATGAAAATCAGGCTTTCCCAAAGCGTTGAAAAATCACTGCAATCCGGAAACGACCTCATGTTCATTCTGAATGCTGATGATGGTCAGTTAAAAAGGTACAGTCGTTTGCTGATGTGTGAAGACACGGGCCTGTCCTACGAAGAGCCTTCACCAAACACATTTTCATTTAACTCTCCATATGGCGCCTGCCCTGAGTGTAAAGGTCTTGGGCAGGTATACCAGGTAAACCTGGATCTTGTTGTACCGGATCATGAATTGTCTGTAGAAGCCGGGGCTATCGCACCTTTAGGAGAAGCACGCGATGCCCATGCATTCAGGCAGGTTGAACAGGTTGCAAAAAAATATAAGTTCAGTTTGAAAACACCGGTAAAACAATTGCCGCAGAAAGCAATGAATGTGCTGCTGTATGGTTCAGAAGAAGGTAATGTTCAGGACGCACCGGCTTTTGAAAGCACCAATACCATATATGCAACAGAGTATGAAGGCGTGGTAAATATGATCGTACGCTGGTTTTCCGGAACTTCGAGTGACGCTATCCGTGAGTGGGCTGAAAAATTCATGGAACTGAAAACATGCCCGCTTTGTAATGGAACAAGATTAAAAAAAGAAAGTCTCTGGTTTAAAATACATGACAGTAATATTGCGGAGCTTGGCGAACAAAATCTTGACAAACTCCAGCAATGGTTTACAGGGATTGAAAAACACCTGAGCGATAAGCAGAATGCAATAGCGAAAGATGTATTGAAAGAAATTCGTGAACGTCTGCAGTTTTTGCTGAATGTCGGTATTACCTATCTTACACTAAACCGAGCGACCCGAACGCTCAGCGGTGGTGAGAGTCAGCGCATCCGGCTCGCAACACAGATCGGATCGCAATTGCAGGGCATTACTTATATTCTTGATGAGCCATCCATCGGGCTGCATCAGCGCGACAACCAGCGATTGATTGATGCACTGAAAAACCTGAGAAATGTGGGAAACAGCGTAATCGTTGTTGAACACGATAAAGATATAATGCTGGCAGCCGACTACCTTATAGATATCGGCCCCCGTGCGGGTACCCATGGTGGTGAGATCGTTTCACAGGGACTGCCTGAGGATGTATTAAAATCCGGATCAGAAACAGCTCAGTACCTCAATGGCCGAAAAAAAATAAGTATACCTGCTGAGCGAAGAAAAGGGAACGGCAAAAAACTTGAACTTACAGGAGCAAAGGGAAATAACCTGAAAGATGTAAGTATCAGTTTGCCTCTTGGAACATTGATCCTGGTTACCGGCGTGAGTGGCAGCGGAAAATCCACGCTGATAAATGAAACCCTTTATCCGATACTCAGCCATCACAGTTATGGATCGAGGGTAACACCGATGCCCTATAAAAAGATAAAAGGTCTGGAGAATATTGACAAAGTGATTGAAATAGACCAGTCGCCGATCGGGCGTACACCGCGAAGCAATCCGGCAACCTATTGTGGATTTTTTACCGAGATTCGTACGCTTTACGCTTCGGTTCCGGAAGCAAAAATCCGTGGATATAATGCCGGTCGTTTTTCCTTTAATGTGAAAACCGGCCGTTGCGAGGTATGCGAAGGCGGAGGGATGCGTGTTATTGAAATGAATTTCCTGCCTGATGTATACGTTCCCTGTGAAAAATGCAATGGCAAAAGATACAACCGCGAAACGCTCGAGATCAGGTACAAAGGAAAATCAATAAGTGATGTGCTTGACATGACCGTTGATGACGCGGTGGATTTTTTTATTAACGTGCCATATCTGTACAGGAAAATAAAAGTGCTGCAGGAAGTGGGCCTCGGATATATTACTATCGGGCAGTCAGCGGTTACATTAAGCGGAGGAGAAGCACAAAGAGTAAAGCTGGCAACAGAATTGTCCAAGCGGGATACAGGAAAAACTTTTTATATTCTCGATGAACCTACAACAGGTTTGCATTTCCAGGATATCAGTCACCTGCTTGAAGTGCTCTACAAACTTGTTGACCGTGGGAATACCGTACTTGTGATAGAGCATAATATGGACGTGATTAAAGTAGCGGATTATGTTATTGACCTCGGGCCTGAAGGGGGAGACGGAGGGGGTGAGGTTCTTTTTCAGGGATTGCCCGAAGATCTGATTAAAATAAAACAAAGTCATACTGCACGCTATCTGAAACCTGAACTTTATAAAGGATGATATGGAAAGAATGATAATTGATATGGATGAGGTAATCGCTGATCCGATGGGTGAAATGATCAGCTGGTACAGGAAGAACTATGGATTGGATGTGGATTTTGAAAAGATGAAAGTGGGTTCCTGGCTTGCGGGATTCCCGTCAGAACATCATGCGATCGTTCATCAACGCTTAATATCACCTGGTTTTTTCAGGAACCTGCCGATAATTGAAGGAAGCGTGGAGGTGCTTGAAGAAATTAATAAAAAATATGAACTTT
>JAATGW010000356.1 GCA_015654495.1 Chitinophagales bacterium | reverse complement strand
GAGTTTTTGCTGGTATAGATATATCAGGCAAGATTTTCTGATGTATTTTCGTTACAGCAAAAAATGGATTGAGCTATATCATAAAGAACCGATGATGGTGAATGTGGAAACAGGTCACTATATCAAGGGAATGCATAACCTGCTGAATGCTCATTTTGTACTTCGCGATTTCAAAGGTTTTGAAACCACCCTTCAGGCTTTTGAAGATTTTGCGGAAGAATCACCTGCATTAATACACGATAATTTCAGATCGCATACTTCCGTATATCTTGATGGTGCAAGGATTAACTACCACCTGATGCGGGGCTCATTTAAAGAAGGACTGGAGCTGGTTCCTGAAATTGAAAATAATCTGGAAGAGTACCGCTTGTTCCTCGATCCGCACCGTATTCTGGTTTTCAATTACAAAATTGCTACACTTTTCTTTGGAAACGGGAGTTATGAAACATCTATAGATTATCTGCAGAAAATAATCAATGGTCCGGGCGACCTCAGAAATGATCTGCAATGTTATGCCCGGTTATTACACCTGCTGGCTCACTATGAATTGGGGAATGACGAAATCATTGATTCATTAATAAAATCAGTGTACCGCTTTATGGCGAAAATGAAAAACCTCACAGTTGTTGAAGAAGAAATATTCCGTTTTCTCCGCCATTCTTTTCATATTCCTGCCCGGCAATTGAAGCCGGAACTTGAAAAGTTTCTCTCCGTTATTAAAAGGTTTGAAAATAACCGTTTTGAAACGCGCGCATTCTCTTACCTGGATATCATCTCCTGGGTTGAAAGTAAAGTATTCAGTAAACCCATGAGTGAAATTATTTACAACAAATACCTTCAGAACAAACATCGGTCAGAGCTTAGGAAATCTGCCTGAACAGGTTTTCAGTAACATCAATATTATTTTTAGTTCCTTAACAGCTAACCGCTGATCTGTTGTTTATACTGATCTTCAAATTTTTTTCCGGGGTTCACTTAAAGGCAATATTTTAGGACCGCTTCTTTTTTCCTATTTAACCGCAGATATAATGAGAAAATTAATATTCCTGTTTAGTATTATCCAGATTTCAGTTCAGGTAAATGCGCAGATCGATGCCCGGTTGTTCCGTCATCCGGACGTTTCAAAGAATCAGATCTGTTTTGTATATGGTGGAGATATCTGGCTTGTTCCCAAAACCGGTGGAACAGCCATGCGCCTCACTTCATCAACCGGTGAGGAGTCCTACCCCCGGTTTTCTCCTGATGGAAATACAATTGCATTCACAGCAACCTATGATGGTAACGCAGACGTGTATACGATACCGACTGCGGGAGGAGTGCCAACCCGTCTGACATGGAATGCGTTAAACGACCGGGTTGTTGACTGGCATCCTTCCGGGAATTCGATTCTTATCGCATCGTCAAGACAGAGCGGGAGTCAGGCTTTTCGCCAGTTTTATCTTGTAAATAAAACAGGTGGGTTTCCTGAAAAGCTTCCGGTTCCGTATGGCGAATTAGGAAGCTTTTCACCTGACGGGAATCAGCTTGCCTACGTAACCCGCATCACAGAAAACTATCCCTTCAAAAGGTATCGTGGTGGTATGGCTTCAGATATAATCATTTTTGATCTGCAGAAATCAACAGCGGAGAATATTACACAGACTTCAGCCACAGAAGGCAAACCTGCATGGGTTAAGGATAAAGTTTATTATGTGTCGGATGGCGGTACTGCAAAAAGAAGAAATATTTATGTGTATGACCGCACTAAGAAAACACATGAAATACTTACAAAATTTGACTCCGAAGATGTGAACTATATGTGTGCAGGACCTGATGAACTGGTTTTTGAGGCAGGCGGGCAACTGTACCTTTTAAATACGACAACAAATAAATATTCAGAAGTAAAAATTGCTGTTCTTGCTGATATGGCTGGCATCATGCCGCGAACTATTAATGTCGGAAGCCGGGTAAACAGTTATGATATATCGCCGGACGCGAAGAGAGCTGTATTTGAAGCAAGAGGTGACTTGTTCAGCATTCCGGCTGAAAACGGAGTTGTATTGAACCTCACATCTAGCAGCGGATCTTTTGAACGCAGCCCTTCATGGTCACCCAATGGAAAATATATCGCGTACTGGAGCGATAAATCAGGTGAAAATGAAATTTACCTGTATGATATTCAGTCTGAAGCTGAACATAAGAAGTTAACAAATTTCGGGAAGGGGATGGGATGGAATCTGATGTGGTCGCCCGACAGTAAAAAAATTGCGTTTATCAATGACCGTCAGCAAATTCAATTGATCAGTTTGCCCGGAGGAGAAATTACAGAAATCGACAAAACAACCGAGCAGACCT
>JAATGW010000722.1 GCA_015654495.1 Chitinophagales bacterium | reverse complement strand
TTTTCTGCCGGGAAGTCGGGATGACGGGATGGCGAAGAAATACACGATATTATTTAATACCGCCTGCTTTCCGCCTCCCCTTACCGGCAAAAGAAGGAAGTTATATAGTAGAAGGAAACAGCCAATGCAAGAATGGAGGGAGGAGTAAGCAGTAAGGAGGGAAGAGCCGGCGTTTGAAGTTCCTGTTTCTGTATCTGTATCTCTGGCTTTCCTCTTGCACTTTCTCTTGCTTTTTCTGGTATCTCTTTCTCTTTCTCTTCACAAAAGTGCCTATGGCTTGACGAGCTTACCAATTTTGCCATTATTTCCAGCAAGAAAAACCAATTCGCCTTTTTTGGATCGCCGCACAACATGAAATGAAGCAGTACTGATATTTTTCCAGTTGGCTGCTCCGTCAAAAGAAATATCAACGCCGTTGAGTCCGCAGGTGATCAGCGTGTTTCTGTCGATGAACTCAACACAGGAGCGGTATCCTTTAGGCCCAGAAACCGGCGCAGTCCAGGTCTTTGCATAGTCATTGGTATAAAAACAATTATTTGAATCAAGGTCCGGCTTTGAAAAATCGCCGCCAACAACAACCATTCTTTGGGTATTGGTGCCGCGGAACCAAACCGCTATAGAATTTGCTCCGCGACTTTCAGTTCCCTGCATAATTGGCAAAGGATATAATTTTCCGCTTAACAGGATCCTTGATTTCAGTCCGCCGGTAACCATTACGGCCTGGTCTCTGTTGAGTGCCCTGATATTTGTACCACTTGAAGCAAAAAATGCTTCGCCGGTAGAGGGTTTTTCCAGTTTTTGTGCAGGAAATCTCTTCCATCGGTTGCCGAAATCTACTGTCTGTACGATATATAAATTGCTATCTACAGGATCGCCAACTGCCATGCCGTGCGCGTCGTCCCAGAATTCCATCGCATCAAGAAAAACGCCTTTTGTACTATCAGAAAATACGAGCTTCCAGTTTTCGCCGCCGTTAAATGTTTTCAGGATATAGGCAGGTTCGCTGATGCCCAATATTACAGCAGTTTTATCATCAAAGCCTTCTATATCCCTGAAGTCTGTTTTTTCAAATCCTTTTACCACCATCCAGTGCCAGGTTTTTCCACTATCGAGAGATCTTCCTACTGTTCCATTATTTCCACTTACCCAGATAACCCTGTCGTTTACAACACTCAGTCCCCTGAAGGAATTCTTCATTCCGGTTTCGATAATTTCGATTTTCTGAGCTGTAGTTGATATCGGCAGGAAGAAGAAAACTAACCAAAAAAGATTTCTCATAACATAGCAAGATAATAAAGTTCAGTGAGCACAAACTGACTTACTATATTTGCGGCATTCTTACCATATGAGTTATAATTATCTTCCTCTCGACAAATCATGGCTCAGTTTTGACCAGGTAAAAGATTACCTGGAATTTGATCAGCTGGTTTCTGTTACCTATGATGCGCATATACGAATTGTAAAGTGCCGCGATTATCTCGATCAGAAACTTTCGTCGAGCGATGAATTATTTTACGGTATCAATACCGGATTTGGTTTTCTTCAGAATGTACATATTGATGATTCCCAAACAGAGCAATTGCAGGCAAATCTGCTGATGTCGCATGCCTGTGGAATGGGTGATGAAGTGCCTCAGGAAATTATCAGGTTAATGCTGATGCTGAAGATAAAATCCCTGAGCTACGGACATTCAGGAGTTCAGATTGATACTGTAAAGCGATTGATGGAGATGCATAACCAGAAGATATTTCCTGTGATTTATGAGCAGGGATCGCTGGGGGCTAGTGGTGATCTTGCGCCGCTGAGTCATATGTGCCTGCCACTCATCGGTCTCGGTGAAGTTTATTACGAAGGAAAAAAAATGCGGACCGGCGAATTGTGGAAGAGTCTGAACTGGGAGCCGATCCATCTTAAAAGTAAGGAAGGACTGGCGCTCATCAATGGCACACAGTTTATGGCTGCCTATGGAATGTATTGCCTGCATAAGACAAAAAGACTGATTGACTGGGCGGATTTTATCAGTGCATTGTCATTGGATGCATTTGACGGAATCACTCAGCCCTTTGATGAAGCAATTCAGCGGATAAGGCCTCACGAAGGGCAGGTGGCAACAGCGGCCGCCTTACGCAAATGGCTACACGGAAGTGAAATTGTGAAGCAGGATAAAGTGCAGATACAGGATCCCTATTCATTCCGCTGTATCCCGCAGGTGCATGGTGCCACAAAAGACAGTACAGATCATATATTGAAAGTTTTCTTAAGAGAAATCAATTCAGTCACTGATAATCCGAATATATTTCCGGATGAAGACCTGATCCTTAGTGGTGGAAATTTTCACGGTCAGCCACTCGCTTTATGTCTTGACTTTCTCGCAATAGCTATGAGTGAGCTTGCTAATATTTCTGAAAGGAGAACATATCAGCTGATCAGCGGACAAAGAAATCTTCCGATGTTTCTTGTTAAAAATCCCGGGCTTCATTCCGGGTTTATGATACCACAGTACACTGCCGCGGGAATTGTAAGTGAGAATAAACAGTTATGTACACCTGCATCTGTGGACAGCATCAGCAGTTCCAATAACCAGGAGGATCATGTGAGCATGGGAGCGAATGCTGCCACAAAATGTTTACGCGTTATTAAAAATGTTGAACGCGTACTGGCAATTGAATTACTCACGGCAACGCAGGCAATCGAGTTCCGCAGACCCTTAAAGAGTTCAGCCCGGATAGAAGAAGTGGTAAAAGCTTTTCGTGAAAAAGTGAGTTTTATTTCTGAAGACCGCGTATTGCATGATGATATGATGGCAGCTGTTGAGTTTTTAAGAAGTTTCACGTTAAACGTGTAGATAGGTATAATACGAACAATCCAGTAAATATGGCAGAGAATATTCCGGCAGCAAAATACGACAGGCTAAAATACAAGACTCCGGTGGGGTCAGTTATTTCCTGTAAAGGATGGGTACAGGAAGCTGCGTTGAGAATGCTTTTGAATAATCTTGATCCCGATGTTGCAGAGCGGCCCGAGGAATTGATAGTTTATGGGGGAAGAGGAAAAGCAGCCAGGAGTTTTGATGCACTCGATAAAATCATAAAAGGGTTGAAAATTCTTGAGAATGATGAATCCCTGCTGATACAAAGTGGCAAACCTGTTGGCATAGTAAAAACACATGCAGACGCGCCACGGGTGCTGATTTCAAATTCGCAATTGGTACCCAACTGGGCGAATTGGAAGCATTTTGACGAACTGGAAAAAAAAGGTCTGATGATGTATGGTCAGATGACTGCCGGTTCCTGGATTTATATTGGCTCACAGGGAATTGTTCAGGGCACCTATGAAACCTATGCTGCAGTTGCTGATAAACATTTTGGAGGAACCTTAAAAGGAACATTAAACGTTAGTGCGGGTCTTGGAGGAATGGGTGGCGCACAGCCTTTAGCAATAACAATGAACGAAGGCGTTGCTCTGATTGCCGAAGTGGAGCAATGGCGTATTGAAAAAAGAATTGAAACACGTTATTGTGATTTGATGCTCTTAGATATTGACGCAGCGATTGACCGTGCATTGGAAGCGAAGAAAAACGGGGAGGCTGTGTCTATTGGATTACTGTGCAATATCGTCGATCTGCTGCAGAGATTACTTGATAGAAAAATAACACCGGATACATTAAGTGATCAGACCTCGGCCCATGATCCGCTTATCGGTTACTGGCCGCATGAAATCAATCATGCCAGGGCAAAAATGCTTCGTGTTGACAGTCCGGAAGAATACCTTGAGTATGCTTATCGTTCAATGTATCTGCATGTGCAGCTCATGCTGCAATTGATGGACAGGGGAGCAATAACTTTTGACTACGGCAATAACATACGCGCACGCGCAACCGAATTTGAAACAGCGGCTGTTTCGGATGAAGATGTAAATCTAAGAAACAGGTATAAAGCCGGGCGTTGTTTTGATTTTCCGGGATTTGTGCCGGCCTATATCCGTCCTTTGTTTTGCGAAGGCAAGGGCCCTTTCAGATGGGCTGCACTCAGCGGTGATCCCGCAGATATTGCCGTAACTGACGAACTGATCAGTAAGATGTTTCCATACAACACAGGTTTGCAACGTTGGTTAAAGCTCGCAAAAGAACGGATCGCTTTCCAGGGATTGCCGGCGAGAATCTGCTGGCTCGGTCAGGGCGAAAGAGAAAAAGCCGGACTTGCTTTTAACGAGCTTGTGAAAACCGGAAAACTAAAAGCACCTATTGTGATTGGTCGTGATCACCTTGACACGGGTTCTGTTGCTTCACCCAACCGGGAAACAGAAGCAATGCTTGATGGCAGTGATGCAGTTGCTGACTGGCCTGTTCTAAATGCTCTGATGAATACAGCCGGAGGTGCATCCTGGGTTAGTCTTCACCATGGCGGTGGAGTAGGGATGGGCTATAGTATTCATGCAGGAATGGTGATTGTTGCCGATGGAACTCCCGAGGCTTCGGCCAGGCTTGCCCGTGTGTTGCGCAATGATCCGGGACTGGGTGTTATCCGGCATGCGGATGCGGGTTATGA
>JAATGW010000289.1 GCA_015654495.1 Chitinophagales bacterium | reverse complement strand
ACCTGCAGAAATCCACCATTTATGAATCTGAATCCACCGCCACCAGTACCGATTTCTTCCTGCATGCGCACCAGTTGAGCAAGATAGAGACCGGCATCTTTCAAACCAAGTTTATCACGCCATTTGCGGATCCTGTTGGCTGTATAAATTATTCCGCTCACTCCTGCTATCGGACCAGGAATATGCAGCATGTCGCGGACATTTCTTTTAATGCCTTTTTTTATTGCCTTTCTGATATCATCATCAGTAACTATCTTTTTTTCCTTCGGATAATACAGTTGTCCTTTAGGCGACATTGCACCTTTCGCAAAACGTACACGTGTGAGGTCAAATTTGGTAAGCGTAGTCACGGTTTCCATTACCGGATCACTGATCAGGTAATTATCACCCTCTTTTCCATAAATGATCAGGTTATGGGCATTGAAATGAAACCGGTATTCTTTTGGAAAATAAGTGAGGTAATAAACACCTACCTGGCATCCTACGGCTTTTCCGGTTTCAATGCATTCATCAAGCCTGCGTTCAGCTTTTTCCTGCGAGCTGAATGTTTCTCTATGTATCGATATGCCAAGTGATTTAGCAGTTCTTTTAAAAATATGCCCCGGCATGGTACGGAAAGCAAGTGCCGGACCTTTGTTTACTTTCAGAAAAGGTATATAAATAAAAAAAAGACCTGAACCAATTCCAAAAGCCAATGGTTCGGTCATTTGCTCGGCTCCTGCTTCGCGAAGTAAATTTGTGGTTACACCGTTTTCGCAATGAGCAGCCTGCAGGTGTACAAAATCATTCTTAATTTACATGCATGGTTTTGATGTCTTCAACAGTCACACTAAATGCATCAGCATATTTCTGCAATTTCTTATCAGATAATTTCTGAAAGACATCGTATTTCATATGGCGCTTCACTGTCCATTGCCAGAAACCGGTATAAGAGGCTACAATCGGTATATCCATTAATCGCCACTCCATAAAAAAATAGAGAGGACTTGCTTCCTTGTTTACAACTTTTTTCTTCGCATCACTTATTCTTTTCTCAATATCATTCCAGGCAAGGCCCAGCGCTTCTTTTTTAACCTCCCAGCCCGTGCTGAGTTCGGTTGTGTATTTGCCTGAATTATCAACAGCATAACCAACTTCACGTGTCAGCTTGTTGAGAGCGCCGTCATCCTGCGGTATTTTATCTTTTTCCATGATACCGTTTTTTAGTCTGGCTATTACGTTCTACGTTGAACGTTACACGTTTAACGTTTAACATACGGTCAGATATGCGTACATATAGGAGAATCGTGAGCTTTCAGGGACGGAAAAAAGGATACGATCACCCTTTTTCAGTTGTCCGCTATGGAAAAGTTCGTCAAGCATCAGATAGATACTTCCCGCTCCCACATTCCCGACATTTGTAAGATTCATAAACCATTTCTCAACAGGAATATTTACACCGAGGCCTGCGAGTTCGTCGATGATCTTAGTACGGAAAAACTCACTCGAAATATGGCAAAGGAAATAGTCGATGTTTTCGCCTTTCACTCCGTGTTTGTCCATAGTATTTTTCATTGCCAAACCGCCCAGTTTTACAATATTTTCACTGAGCAGTTTTACATCCTGTTTGATGCTGAGTACACTCAGGTCCTTAATTTCTTCGGGGGTGAAATCCATAAAACTTTTGAGGCTACCGTCAGGCTGTTTTACAGACCCCATATACATACAGGCTTCTTTGACATTTGCAAAAGATAATCCCTCGATCCATTCCATCCGGAAACTCAATTGATTTTCCGGTTTTTTGCTCGTTAAATAAAATGCTGCAGCACCATCAGAAAGCATCCAGCGGAGAAACTCTTTTTCGAAACTGATATAGGGATTCTGTTCAAGTAAGGTCAGTTTCTGAACTTCACTTTCAAAAAGATCGGAACGGAGCAGACGCGAAAACCGTTCAGAGCCCGCAGCAACAGCATTTTCCAGATCGCCGGTTTTAACCGACATATAGGCGTACTTAAGCGCATGCATTCCCGCGCAACAAACGCCTGAAGGAGAAACCACTTCAACTGACTCCGATTCCGGAAGCCAGCCATGAACCATCACGGCATGTGAAGGCATCATCTGATCAGGAGAAGAGGTTCCGCAACTGATCAGCTGTACATCTTTAATCGCAGCAGGATCCTCTTTGAAAAGGTTTCTGATTGCATGAGCTGTTATTTCAGCATTGGTATGCGTTGGATGACCTTCTTTATTTAGTGCGTAAAACCTTCTTTTGATTCCATTATTTCGTAGAACAATCCTTCTTGATTTTGAAGGTTTTTCATTAATCATACCCAAAAAAACTTCCATGTCATCATTGGATACGGGATCATTTGGAAAGTAATGGGCAGTTTTAGTAATATAAACTTCATTCATCGACATGGTCTGTACTGTTAATTCAAACCTGAATAATATTTAATTTTTCTGACGATCTGTTTTCCCTTGAATGGTCTGAAGAAAATATTATTTATCAGTAATACCACAGGTGAAACTATAAAAAGTGCAAATAAAAGATAATACTTAAAAATAATCAGCCATAGTGAACGGTTTTTTCTCCCCGTGATGATTTTTGCCCATACGGAAAAAATCTTTTTTGCTGTTTCCTCTACAAACATCAGGTTATATTTCACCTCAACCGCCTTTCCGTCCACCAGCTTCTTTTGCAGGCTTTCCAGATCCGGGCTTTGAATTTCCTTCAGTAAAATTTCACCAAATTTTTCCGCTCCTGCAATATCCTCATCTGAAACTCCCGGCCTCGGAAAAATATTCAGGTACCTGTCTTTTCGCCCGCTGAGCATCCAGTGAAAAATGGTTACCACACTAATGAGGTTGCTCGTTCGATCTACCAGGGCAATATTTCCCTTAAGCCTGCCGCCGGCTTCTGCAATTTGCTTTTTTACACGTTCGTGCGCATTCAGCCACATGTTTCTGGCACCGATCAGTGTAACTACCGGTGTATCTTTTATAACTTCTCTGAAGGCTGGATCAAGTAAAACAGAATTTGCCGGGATACTGGGCGACAGAAACCAGGGTTGATAGGCGAAAATAACCAAATTATAGGATTTGCTACCGAAGCGGAGAGGCTCCATCGGAACAGGTACTCCATGCACTGATTCAGGCATTGCTTCAAAAAAAACGGAAGTAGACCAGGGAAACGGAAAGTCATTTACCGGCTTTACCCTCAATGCATCCACAGTAATCCCTGCCGATTT
>JAATGW010000228.1 GCA_015654495.1 Chitinophagales bacterium | reverse complement strand
CTATGCCACAGTAACGGGAAGGTTGCATACGTGTTACGAACGCGGCTGACGGTCGCCACCCAATATTGCTATTTGTGCTGCCCCACGACGTGAATGTATTAAGCCTGCCGCTAGCGCTCATCCTGAGCCAGGATCAAACTCTCCATTGTAAATAATGTAGAATCGATTTGCTCAATTCAAAAGTTAAATTGTTGATTCGCCTTACCATAAACCCTGTATAAACAAGGTTTTTATGTGTTACTGCTTTCCAAACTTTCAAAGAACTTTTCAGCTTAATCGCTGCCCTCTTTTTGATTGGGAGTGCAAAGGTATAAGCTTTTAAATATCTACCAAATCTTTTTTCAAATTTTTTTCAAACCTGAAACGAGAATTTGCTTGTCGAAGAACTATGCTTTTTTCAAAGCGGGTTGCAAATATAGGATGCCTTTTCCATTCAGCCCAAATTTTTGTGTCTTACAGTTATACACATTCGCTGAAACACCAGTAAACACAGGCCTTTCAGCAGAAAAATATTTCAGGGATTAGTCCTTACCGTTATATGTGCAGGCTTTATTTATCCGATTTACTCTTCACAGAATTTTCTGTCTGTTTTTTTGCATGAAAAATCCTCACCGCATTAACATTTTTATAGCAGCGATTCTGATGTTTTTAATCCGTTTTTAAGTATGAATTCCGCCATCAGGAATTGAAGAAGAAAAATACCCCGGCGGAAACTTTACTTTGACCAGGTATAATCCGTGCCCAGGTGCGGTAAAATGTGTTTTAATGTTGTCTTTTGATTGCAATATCTCCTGAAAGCTTTCAATACTGATCTTCTCCCTTCCCACAAGCAACATCGTGCTCACCAGTCCCCGGACCATCCCCCTTAAAAACCTGTTTGCCTCTACTTCATATTCCCATCCCTCCTCAGTCTGCTTCCATTCGCTTCTGAAAATGCTGCAGATATTCGTTTTAGCATCAGCATGCCTTTTTGCAAAAGCTGTGAAATCCGTATTTGATCTTACCAGCTCAGCAGCTGCTTCGAGCTTTTCGCGGTGCAGGGGATAAGGATAAAACCAGGCTCTGTTTATTTCAAATGGGTCCTTTCTGTTATTCAGCTTATAGCGATACCAGCGACCACTTGCATCAAAACGGCAGTGCGATTTATTTCCCACAGGTAAACAGGTGACAATAGCGATCTGGGGTGGAAGAATGGCGTTTACATGATATACAAATCCTTCCGGTAGCGGAAATTCATGATTAAAATGAAAATAATTCTGCAGTGCATGAACACCTGCATCAGTTCTGGATGAGCCTGTTAAATCAATGTCTGTGCGCAGTAAAACCGAAATTGCTTTTTCAACTTCAGACTGAATTGTATTTGCATTTTTCTGCACCTGAAAACCGCTGAACCTGCTGCCATCGTAACAGAGTTCCAGAAAATATCGCGGCATTCGGAATAAATTTTTAGCAGTAATAAATCATTTCAGCAACGATCTGAACCTGTTGATATAATAGTCATCATTAAGTAATGACACCAGCGTGCTGTAATTTGAAGGATCATACACATATGGATATGCAGCATCCAGCAATTTGTATTTTCCTTCATCACCAACAAACACAATACTTACACTTTTTACCTGTTCCGAAGTAAAACAACGGGTTTTAAAATCCCGCAGAGCTGTCGCTACCATGTCATCTACTTCACGGATAGCGATGATTTTCCTGCGTACAGCCTGAACATCCTTATCGGTTGCCATTTTTTTACAATCGCTACGTATTCCATTTCGCTTAGCCGTTAACGTTGTATCCGCTTCAGGAAGGTTTGTCTTCTTGTTTTCCGTTGATTTTAAGGCCGGCGCCGGGCCGGAAGTCACAACGGGAGGCAGTTCTGTTTTACCCGTTTCTGAAATTTTCGGCTGTATTTCCGGAGCGGATTTTTTCTCTGGTTCCAGTGATAAAAAAATAGTATCTGCGCGACCCTTTTCATCAATATCAATAAAAACTATCGAGAGCGTTCCCGCTTCCGAATGTTCTGAAATCTTCTTTACTGATCCGGTTATGAATTTCTTTTTTTCGGCAGGTGGAACAGTTTTAGCCTGGCCTGTTTCCACACTGGCGACTATCGCCGGCTCTTTATCCTTATTCAGATTTTTATCTTCCTTCACTGCGACCGGAACATTTTCTGTTGCAGTTGTTTTTTTTGTTGTGGCACCATTAGAACTTTTTACCTTCTCTGTTTCGGGAATTAAAGGAGGAGCTTCCGTCTTATTAGTCGTTTTCTTCTCAACAACAGGAATTGATACGGGATATGCTGTAATAGCACCGGATACCAATTCAGTTCCGGGAAGCGTAGGATCATTGATCACCGATGCAAGAATTACGGTAAAAGCATCATTGGTTAATGGAGAAGGAATTATTTCTTTCTCTTCATTCTTTTTTAAAATTACTTCCCCCATTAGTATCTGTTGGGTCTGATTATCCACCAGCCCCCAGCCCTTTTCCTGAAAATTTTTAAATGTGTACCCCTTGTCTTTATTGATCCCCTTCAGGATAAATTTATATTCAGGGTAAAGGTTCTGCGGGAAGCCGGCAATCAGCTGGTAAACACTGTCAGAGAGCCTTGGAATGATCAGGAAACCGCCTGTATTGGAACTTAAAGGAATATTGTCCTTCTTTATATAAAAAGCCTGCTGAGGCTCTGACTGAATATAGATGTAGTGGTAATGCTGTGCATCTGACCGGGTAACAAAAAAAGTGAAAACAGTGATCAGAACCGATAATCTCATTGATATAGCGATATTGGGTAAAGCTAAGATTAATAATGTAAATAGGCAGAAGGCAGCAGGCAGCAGGCAGAAGATAAGAAATCAGGAACCTGATTAATATTTGTTTCCTGAAAATATTTAAAATAGTCTTGAAGCCT
>JAATGW010000146.1 GCA_015654495.1 Chitinophagales bacterium | reverse complement strand
CCATCGACGAACGCATTCAGCGCTTTGTGCCTTTATTTAATATCCATTTTCTTTCCTCTCTGATTTTCATCGGTGCATTTTCCTATATCCTTTTTATTGACCGAAAGATAAGCAGGCAGTCGGGGTCATCCGATCTCTATGGTTTGGATCATGTCGTCAAATACATCGTTCCATGCATGTTAATATGTGTAAGCTATTTTATTCTGTATTTTGAAATATCACATCTATGGGATCAGTATTATGTTGATTCTGCAACCGTGACTTCCCGGGTTGACAGACAATCTTTTTTCAATACGGACCTGCTGGATTTTAAACGTGTCTGGCTGATCAATTATTCATTGTTTTTCATAATCATACTTTCTGTTTTTAATATCCGGAAATTAAAAAACACAACTCTCGCTCAAATCAATTTCTGGCTCACCTGTGTTGCTATTTTTATTTTTCTTGCTTCCGGTCTTTATTCCATGGGTGACCTGCGTGAAAGCTATCTTGACAAGTCGACTTCACCATATTTTACCAGAAGCTTTATGAATATTGGTATCAGGTATATCTCATACCCTTTTGCCGCTGCGGCTATTTACACATTGTTTTGGTATAGCAGGAGCTTGCTCCGGGGAAATGAAAATAAGATTGCAGTCGACATGGTATTTCATATTTCTGTTTTGTGGATACTAAGCAGTGAACTCATCAATTGGATGGATATACTGGGGTCGGCACAAACTTATAAACTTGGCCTTAGTATTCTTTGGGGCGCATATTCACTGATGTTGATTTTGCTTGGTATCTATCGCCGGAAAAAGTACCTGCGTTTCTGTGCCTTTTTCTTATTTGCGGCGACGCTGGGAAAACTATTTCTGTACGACCTGTCAGATCTCGATACAATTGCCAAAACAATTGTGTTTGTGAGCCTGGGTCTGCTTTTACTCGCTATCTCATTTTTATATAATAAATACAAGGATCGCATTGCTGATGAAACACCCAATTAGCTTTATACTTTTTTTTCTGCTATGTATTAATTCTGCGGTTGTTGCGCAGAACGATACTTATAAATTTATCCGGAAGCTCGACAATATAAAACAGGGCTGGCAGGGGATTCTTTTACCTGACGAAATATTTGGACGATTGAACCCGGATTTTTCAGATATCAGGATTATAGGAATTACTGACAACGGGGATACGATAATTGCGCCTTATATTTTAAGGATTAAGAGCGACGAACTAAAAGAACGCGAGCTTAGTTTTAAAACAATTAACGAATCAGGTACTGACGACGGCTTTTATTTCACGTTTGATATTTCTTCGGATAATCCGGTCAATACAATCATTCCTGAATTCAAACAGGAGAATTTTGACTGGCGGATAAAGATTGAAGGCAGCCAGGATCTCCGGAATTGGTTCACTCTTACAAATGACTATCGGATAGTTCGGGTAAATAATAAACATATGGATTTCAGTTTTACAAGGATTGATATCCCGGATAGCAGGTTCCGGTATTTTCGCCTCTTCATTCCCGGAAAGATCAGGCCTGAATTAGAGAGCCTGAAGATTTTGTTTAAGGAACTTAGAAAAGGCGACTATCGTACATATAAGGCAAGAATGGAAAATGCTGAAGCAGATAAAGTTCATAAATCACAGATCACAGATATCAGTTTAGAAATGCCCATACCTGTGAGTTTATTAAAGATCAGAGTTGCCGATAGTATTGACTATCACAGGCCGGTTGAGATCAGTTGGCTGGCCGATAGTATTAAAACGGAGCAAGGCTGGAGATATCAATATCTTCCTTTATTCAACGGGCACCTGAGTTCAATTGATAGCAGTCGGTTCCGGTTTCCTGAAGTAATTGCAAAAAAATTCAGAATAACGATTTCGAACGGCGATAATCAGCAACTTAAAATTGATAGCGTTCTATTGCAAAGCTGCGTGCACGAACTCGCAGTAAGAATCAGTGGTGATGCAAAATATTTTCTTTTGTATGGAAATATGCAGGCCGGAAAACCAGATTATGATCTGCAACAATTCAGTGAACGGATTCCGGAGAATCCGGCTTTACTGATGCCAGGGCCGGAACAAACTGTATATGCAATTAATAATAACGAACCTAAGCCTCAAAGCAAGTTATGGCTCTGGCTTGTATTAATAACAACTACCGTACTCATCGGTTGGTTTACGTTAAAAATGATTAAAAACAAATAAAGATTTTTCATCCTAATTTAATCGGCGCCTGCGGATTGCCGGATGTTTAAAGCCGGTATTGGATTGCAGAAAATAAAGTCAGGCGAAAAGTGCAGCGAATTCGCTTTCGTGAAGTTCAACCTCCCGCGCCGGATGATTTATTCTTTAAAAAACGGAATGGAGTCAGGATCCACGCTTGCAAATAACCTGGTTTGATCTGCCTGCAGCGGATCCGTTGCTCCTTAGCTCGCCCTGCGGGCCCTCCCCTCCCCCACCACCACCACCAATTTTTGACAAATGAATATGGCAGGTGAGCCAGGGTACCCTGGCGTCACCTATTCATATCCATCTGTCCGCCGTCCCGACGCGT
>JAATGW010000616.1 GCA_015654495.1 Chitinophagales bacterium | reverse complement strand
TCTACTACATGGTCGAGATGTGGTGGAAGAAGCTGTACTTCCCGGCGCGCAAGCATGTCGGCACCAAGCGCCTGAGTCACATGGTCGACAGCTTGCTGGTCACCGCGTTCGGCGTTGTGTGGGTCGGCGGCCTCATCGCGTGGGGCATCTACAGCGGCAAGTCCGTCACGTCACTGCTGATTTTCGGTTTCGCCGTGCCGTTTTTCTTCAACAAAGTATTGAAGCCTTACCAGGTTCAGCGCATATACGCAACCGTGGGCCGCGATTTTGCGATTGATCCCAAAACCATGAGTGAAGAGGACATCAAAAAAGTAGAGGAAAAAAAGAAAGCCAGTTCATATAATGTCCGCCAGAGTAAGATTGCAATCGGTTCAGGTGGATTTTTAGGGAAAGGATTATTAAAGGGTACCCAAACACGTTATGATTTTGTTCCCGAACAACGTACCGATTTTATTTTCTGCACGGTAGGTGAAGGTTTTGGTTTTGTTGGGAGCACGGTACTCCTGATGTTATATCTGTTTATGTTGTTCCGGATAATTTTTATTGCAGAGCGACAGAGAAGTACTTTCAGCCGTTGCTATGCATATGGTGTTGCGGCAGTGATATTCTTTCATATAATGATCAATATCGGCATGACGATAGGGTTGGTTCCTGTAATTGGAATTCCGCTTCCTTTTATGAGCTATGGCGGAACTGCACTGATTACATTTACTGTGCTGGTTTTTATTCTGATCCGCCTCGACGCTGACAGGCAGATGGTGTTACGCTGACATCCGGGGCTGCCGGTTTGTTGTTACCTTGCCATTGTTAATTACTGAACAAAATTTTATAAAGTTGCTATGCGCATAATTCCTTTGTCAGAAGGTAGTTTTACAATTGACGGTACAAAGCAGTTTATTCCTTTTGATACATCATCTGATGATCTTAAAGAAAGAAACCGTGGCAGTTTACTGGTGGAAATTCAACCCTTTGTTGTGGAAACCCCGAAAGATTTATTGTTGCTGGATACCGGGCTCGGGTTTGAACTGGAAAATGGCGCGTTGCAGATTCACCATCTGATGAATGACGCCGGGATTAACCCGATGGATATTACTAAAGTATTGCTATCACATTTACACAAAGATCATGCAGGTGGAGCAGGTATTTTGAATCGTACGCTTAACCGTCACCAGCCTTCTTTCCCAAATGCAACATATTACGTTCAGCAACAGGAATTGGAATTTGCTTTCGAAAAAGGGTTACCCTCCTATATTCCTGAGGAACTTGAATTTCTGAAAACAACAGACCAGGTAGTTTTGCTTGAAGGTAATGGGTTGATTGATGGTTATATTGAATATGAGCTGAGTGGGGGACACAGTCCTTTTCACCAGGTATTCTGGATCAGGGAAAAAGGAGAAGTGATTTTCTTTGGAGGCGATGAGGCACCACAACTTCATCAGATGAAAAACCGTTTTATAGCTAAGTATGACCATGATGGCAAAAAAGCGATGGAATTACGCCAGGAATGGTGGGCCAAAGGGAAGGAGGAAGGATGGGTTTTTTTATTTTATCATGACATTAAAACACCTTCATATAAACCCTCGGATATCTAGCAGGAATGCCGGGAGATCTGTTCTCTGTTTGCTGATGGGCTTTTTAAGTCTGTTGTGTTTATCAACTGCAGTAAATGCCCAGCAAAAGAAAAATATTCAGGATACGGCAAAAAAGAATGCAGTTCCTGAAAAAGCAATTCCGGGTGATACCACTATTCAAAAACTGGATACGAAACAGTATGCAGCAAATAATATCATTTTTCTGCTTGATATCAGCAACAGCATGGGAAGGGACAATAAGATGCTGCTATTGCGGAAGTCGATGGAGGCATTGCTGGTCAGGCTGCGAAAAATTGATAAAGTGCATCTGATCAGTTTTGGAAATGCGGTTACGTTGCTTTATTCCACCACGGCTATCACTACGCCGGACTCACTTTCGGCTGTAATGAAATCGGTAAGATCAATTGCTTCTGCTACGAATGTAAATGGCGGACTTCAGTATGCATATGAACTCGCATTAAAAAACTTCATCAGGGGAGCAAACAATGAGATCATGCTGGTTACAGATGGGGAATTTGTGTTAAATAAGTATACCATTGATCTTGTTAAATCCCATTCTGAAATTCGGTTAACCTCGGTTGTTGTGGGAAGGGACAAATCATCGGCTATGGCAGCGGCTTATATACGCGAAACTTTGCATTTGCCGGTTGTGACTCTGATAAATGAATCATCTGATATTGAAGAACTTCTGAATAATATCAGAAAAAATGCGTCAACAGGAATAAGTTCTTCTAAATAAAAAAGGCTAGCCCTAGACAGAGCCAGCCGTTGCTAACCTATGAAAAACACCAAGTTAAAATTAGGAAAATAAATTCAATCAGTTGCCTCTTTTTCCCTGATTAATTTGTCGGCGTTCATTCTGCCTTTTTAATAATTCTCTTCTCACCAGCTGTCTGAACTGATCTTCAGCAGGAAATACCCTGTTGCCTCTGTCTGTTGTGAGTATCCTATTAAATTCGTTTCGGTATTTTTTGCGGAGATCAAGGATTTTCTGCTGTCGATCAAGTGGGTCCGTTACTGACTTATCGCTCAATACGCCTTTAACATCGTTTCGATACTTGTTGAATACAGGCCAGAATTTTTCAGCGTCTTCCGGTGACAAATTCAATTCTTTTGTAATATAGGCTACTTCCATAGCCTGAATTTTTTTTGAATCATTGCCGGTAAGCTGATCATCATCCTGTGCAAAACCTGCAGAGCACAGAAAAATAAATTGCAGCAGTATAAACAGTTTTTTCATTGTTCGGGTTTTAGTTGGCTGAGGAAGGATTATCACCAACAGGGTTTTCTTTCATAAATTCTTTAATGGCATTATCGCCCACACCTTCCAGAAGTTCACTGATTGTATTATCGTTTACATCTATCAGCGCAAAAGAAAAATCGTCGGTATCAGGAGGAGGAGGCAGGGGTAGCCCCGGATCATCTGAAGTTAAAAATTTCTCCATAGCCTCGACACTGAATTTTGTTAAGTCCTCTGTATTTTGTGCAGATGGCTTGCTGTTGAAAAAATAAATGGAAGCGGTTAATATCAATCCGGTAAAGGCAGCTGCCACTGCCAGTTTTTTCCAGGAATTAAAATTGATAATTCGTGCTCCGGAGGTTTTCTTTTCTGAAACGAATGCAGGTAGAGCAAGGCTGCTGAAATAATTCTCAGGTAAATAAAAAGGATTCGATTTTGGAATATCCGCTACAACAGCTGAAATACGGCGAATTTCAAGATTGATTTCATCTTCTTCTTTTGCAAGCTTTATCATATTAGCTGCGAAAGACTCAAAATATCCTTGCGGAACAGAAAATGGAAGCTGCTTATTTGAAGGAGGGATCAGGGTTGACTGTTCGTCGGTAGTTTGATTTTGCGAATCCAATGTCACAATACCAACCATAGAAACAGGAAACTGATCAAAATAACCGTCAGGAACACTGAATGGCATCGAGTCGCTGATTTCTGCAACCAGTGGGCTAATAGCCTTCAATTCATTCAGTATTTCTCTAGTTCTTTTCATCGCTTTTTAGACGCTATTGCAGGCTATAGGTTTAACGATTTAGAATGTAATCCTCAATTTTTTTAACTGCGTGATGATAACTCGCTTTCAGTGCACCGGCTGAGGTTTCCAACACCTGGCTCATTTCCTCATAAGGCATTTCGTCGTAGTACCGCAGATTGAAAACAACACGTTGTTTTTCAGGTAATTGCTGAATTGCTGCCTGGAGCTTCCATTCAATTTTATTAGAATCGAAACCTTTTTCAGCCTCCAGTTTATTTCCGAGAGTCTCGGCAACGTCATCAAAAGACACTGATGTCCGGCGCTTCTGTTGCTCAATATAGCTCAGGCTTTCATTTGTTGCAATGCGGTAAAGCCAGGTGTATAGCTGTGCATCTTCGCGAAACTGGTCAAGCCCTTTCCAGACCTTTATAAACACATTCTGAAGCACATCGTTGGCGTCATCGTGGTTAACAACCATACGCCTGACATGCCAATACAGTTTTTCCTGGTATTTCCTGATGATGGACGTATATGCCTTTTCGCGTGTTGCTGGTACACGGAATTGTTGCAATAAGGAAAGGTCGTCTTCATTCAATGCCATTCTTAGGATTTGAGGTCAGCATAAAAATAAAAAAACCAATCATAAGACTGGTTTTTATCATTGAAGTTTAAAATTCAGTTCAGTGGCACGATTACTACTTCTTCTTCAACACTTTGCGGACAGCTGCTATGATATGCGGCGTATCAAGTCCATATTTTGACAACAATTCAACCGGCTTGCCGGATTCGCCAAAAGTATCCTTTGTACCAACCATTTCTATTGGCACCGGAAAATTCAAAGCAGCTGCATGTGCTATACTATCTCCAAGTCCTCCGATAATATTATGTTCTTCAACAGTTACCGCACATTTGGTTTTTTCTATTGATCTGAGCACAGCTGGAGTATCCAACGGTTTAATAGTATGGATATTCAGCAGATCAACACTTATACCTTCTTTTTCAAGTTCGCTGGCTGCTT
>JAATGW010000599.1 GCA_015654495.1 Chitinophagales bacterium | reverse complement strand
TCTGGAGTCTGGGAAACAGCCGGCGATTGGGGATTTGATGCCTAAGGACTCGATTCAAGGAAGATGCAAAAGGCAAGAGGAACAGCCAGTGTAGAGGATATAGTGTGATTTCATTGTAGCATTCTTTTTTGGTGATGGTACAGTCTAACGTGGAACGTTTAACGTAAAACGTATAACGTATAACCTAAAACATACAACCTAACAACCTGACAACCTAACAACCTGACAACCTGGATGAAAAAAATAATTGCTATAAAAACGCTCCTGTTCGTGTTATTATTTTGCGTGGGCGGGTCCTTAGAAGCGCAGCAAACTGAGGAGAAATTCGTACTTGAAACAAAATACCTGCTCTATCTGCCCAAAGGCTATGGTGCCGACACAATAAAAAAGTGGCCGTTGATGATTTTTCTGCATGGGTCCGTTGAAAGTGGCGACGATTTGCAGAAAGTGAAAATGCATGGGCCGCCTAAACTGATTGAAGCAGGAAAAAAATTTCCTTTTATTGTAGTATCCCCACAGGCGCCGCCGAATACCGGCTGGCAAACAGAGATCATGAAATCAATGCTGGAAAGTCTGAAACAAAAATTTCGGGTTGACCCTGACAGAATTTATATGACAGGACTCAGTATGGGAGGCTTTGGTACCTGGAACTATGCAGAAAAATATCCGGATGATATTGCTGCAATTGCGCCTGTCTGCGGTGGTAGCGATACCGCACTCGCATGGAAGCTGAAGTATACTCCGGTCTGGTGTTTTCATGGAGCTAAAGATGATGTTGTACCCCCTCAATCCTCCATAAGAATGATTACCGAATTAAAAAAATATAACCCGGATGTAAAATTCACTTTATACCCTGAAGCAAATCACAACAGCTGGGACCTCACATATAATAACGACAGTTTATATACGTGGCTACTTTCACAAAAAAAATTTAAGTTCAAACAGGTAACAGTAAAACCGGAACAGCTTCGGCAATACGAAGGAGATTATGTCAATTCCCGCAATGATACCGTGCGTGCGAAAGTGGAAAATGAAAAATTGATTCTGATGCCGCCGGGTGAAAGAATCGAAATGAAAGCATCATCCCTTACGAACTTTTACTGGAATGATAATTCTACCAACGAAGTCGTTTTCACCCGCAACCGGAAAGGAGAAACAACAGGTTTTAATGCATATGTCGGCGAAATACAGGAATTCAGGAAAGTGAAGAAACATTAAACGTTCAACGTTTAACGTTTGAACAACTTATTCTCCATAATCTTCTTCATTACTTCGTCTTTCAATGTACGACCGATAGGAATCCTGGAAGGGCCGATTGTGATTTCATTTGCATCAAGCGATTTTACTTTGTCAATCGAAACCAGAAATGATTTATGCACTTTAATAAATTGCGTAGCTGGCAGCTGACTTTCAAGTCCGCTGAAGGTAATATAAGAAATCATTTTCCCTGATACCGTATAGATAATACAGTAGTTCTGCATTGCTTCAACATAGAGTATTTCATTATAAAGTACCTTTTCAAATTTACTATCGCACCTGATGAAAAAATAATCCTGATTTGCAGGTACTATCTGTTGCGCTTTTTGTTTCAGTATAAAAAAATCACGTGCTTTCTGTACGGATTTCAAAAACCTGTCGAAAGGAATTGGCTTTAACAGGTAATCAAGAATATCAAGTGAATAACCTTCCACTGCATATTCACTATATGCAGTTGTGAAAATGATCATGGGTGGATTTCTAAGGGTTTTCAAAAAATCTATGCCTGAAATTTTCGGCATCTGAATATCGAGCAGTAACAAATCAATATTACCCTTATTCAAATACTCTGAGGCTTTCAAAGCATTCTCACATTTGCCTGCAAGGTGAAGAAATTCCACCTCACTGACATATTCCTCCAAACCTTTCCTCGCCATCGGTTCGTCGTCCACAATCAGGCAATTGATTAGGACATTCGCATTTTCGTTGTTCATCACACAATTAATTCAAGATTAATTTCAAAACTATTGTCCTTTTCATAAATATCCAGCCGGTAATGATCCTTATAAAGCAGCTCCAGCCGGCGTTTCACGTTCTTCAGACCGATTCCGCCATTGCCCGGATTCTGCTTTGCATCCTTCGTATTAAATACATTCAGATTAAACCTGTCTTCTGATTTTTTTACTGAAATTCTTACTTCGTTATTTCGATCATTATAATTGGAAACATGTTTGAAAGCATTTTCTATAAAAGGAATCATCAGCAGAGGCGGCACTCTGAAATCAGTAAGCTCGCCGTTACCTGAAAAACTGATTTTATAATTCTCATCTTTTCGCAGCCGCTGTAATCCGACATAATTTTTGAGGTATCTTATTTCTTTATCAATTCCTATTAGCGGCTCATTGCATTCATAAAGCTGGTACCTCAGCATATCCGAAAAAATGCCAAGCGTTTCGCGGGCCTCCACATTTTTTTTATCAATCTGAAAAAAAACGGTGTTAAGCGAACTAAAAAGAAAATGAGGATTGATCTGGGCTTTCAGGTATTCAAGTTCGGTGTTCAACTTTTCAAGTTCAATGCGCCGGATATGTTCCCGCTGTAGATACCATTCTTTACTTAAATAAATTCCTGTAGCAAAAGCCAGGTAAAACAGAACAATGGAAAGATTGTAATAAGAATTTTTTAAAAACCCGGGAGCTGCATCACCTTTATCCAGTTGAAGTGAAAGATATTTATCATGTAAATCTTTTAACAAAACATAAAATAAAACAGCAGCTATCAGTAGTAGTATCGATGATAACAATCGCCTGCCGGCAATGAATCCGGGAATAATAACCAGCAATGTAAAATACACCGAGCAGGCAAGGAGTGCATTTCGAACAAACACTTCGAATAAGAACTGTGCCGTACCTGCCCTCTTCAATAAATCCAACTGCGTATATGCGTGAAAAAAAATGGTGAAAAACCAAAACAGAATATGGTCCAGCCTGTATCGGAAAAATGTATTCACTAAATAAAAGTAGTCGCTTTCGTGTGAGCCGGGAAACTTCAGCCTTTATTTTCGTCAAGAAAAACAAACCGTATGTCATAATCCCTTTATCCCCGCTATGATCTGCCCGAATTTTGAAATCACTAAACGGTTCACAAATGAAAAAACAAATATTATTGTTTTCAGTTGCTGTTATCGGCACAATTGTATCAGGTTGTGCACAGCCTGCTGCAAAAACTGAAAAACAGATAGGTAGCTGTGAAGACTGCGATCTTATGTTTGCCGGGATGCCTGCAAAACTTTCCTGGTCTGCAACAATTGCAGGTCCTGCAGAACCCGGAGAAAGATTAATCATCAGCGGAACCATTTACCGGAAAGACGGCAAAACACCTGCTCCCGGAGTCATTCTATATGTTTATCACACCGACAACAAAGGAAACTATTCACCTGGTCCGGACCAACAATATGCCAAACGACATGGTCACCTGCGCGGATGGATGCAGACAGATGCACAGGGGCGCTATGAATTCAAAACGGTGAGACCAGCTTCTTATCCCAATAGTAAAAATCCACAGCACGTACATCCTATCATTGATGAACCCGGCAAAGGCTACTATTGGATTGATGAATATTTATTCAAAGACGATCCACTACTGACATCAAAAGAAAAATCAAACCAACCAGGTCATGGTGGGTTAGGAATTATTTCGCTGAAAAAAAATGCTGAAGGTGCTTGGATAGGAAAACGGGATATCGTTCTTGGAGAGAATATTCCGGGATATTAAGAGAGGCAGTAGGCAGTTGATCTACCGTGCTTATGTGGCAAACCGGGCAGTCGTTGGTCGGGAGTCGGGAGTCAATACAGGCAGAAGGCAGTAGGCAGTAGGCAGTAGGCAGTAGATAAGAACCGACAGATTTTAAAACAATCACATGTTTTATTTTTCAAGACTTAGTAGAATACATTCAGCTGTCCGATCAATGAACGGCTTTCAAGAGGCAGCGGACTGCAGGCAGCCGATCTACCGTGCTTATGTGGCAATCCGGGCAGTCGTTGGTCGGGAGTAGGGAGTCAATACAGGCAGTAGGCAGTCTCACTATCAGCGCGAAGCTAATGTTTGAGTGAAAATAACTTGAAAATTTAAACCAGTGACTAGGAGGCAGCAGATTAAAAAGTTCTTTCATGAGTAATTTTAGTGTATAGTTTTTCTGCCGGGAAGGCGGGAAGGCGGGATGACGAAGAAATACACGATAGTTTTTTATCCCGCCTGCTTTCCGGCCCCCCTTACCGGCAAAAGAAGGAAGTTATATAGTAGTAGATAAGAACCGACAGCCTTTTAAAATAGCCGTTTACTTTACTTTTTAAAATTTATAGGAGAGTATAAATTAAGCAGCAGTCCGATTTTAATCATCCTCTTGACTCCTGACTCCTTACTCCAGACTCCTGACTTCATTACTGCCTCCTCCAAAATTGCCCGGTCTGTTTTTATTGATTAAATTGAACCTAATCAATCGAACAGGACAATGAGATTTTTCTCCTCGCTGCACTCTTACTTCTCAGCTACCGCTGCCTTCAGGCATTTCAGACATAACAGGCTCTATTTTTTCATCAATATAACGGGTCTTTCACTTGGGGTTGCCTGTGTGCTGCTGGCTGTTTTATTTGCAAGACATGAGTCGGGTTACGATCAGTTTCATCAGAAAAAAGATAACCTGTACCGGGTCATAACAACTGTTGCCGACAGCAAGGGTGAAAGGAGACCTGCTGCGGGAACCGGTCAGCCACAGGGACCTGCATTTAAAGCCGCTGTACCTGAAATTATTGATTATGCCCGTTTAATGGGAGGCGATATCCGCGGCACTTTAAAAGGAAATAATAAATCCATTGACCTCCAGATGCTTTTTGTGGACAGCAGCTTTTTTAATTTGTTCAGCTTCCCCATGCTTAAAGGAGATACTGCCACAGCTTTGAAAACAATAAATTCCGTGGTGATAACGGAGACGATTGCCCGAAAATTCTTCAACAAAACTGATGTAGTAGGTGAGTTCCTGTACCAGGACGCTGATCCATCGGAAAAAAAGCTGGGCAAACCATTGGTAATTGGCGGTGTTGTAAAAGACCTGCCGGATAATTCGTCTGTCAGGTTTGATGTACTGTTTCCCCTTGCCTATATGCAGCTTTCTTTTACCGATGATAACTGGCTCAACCAGTACCTCGGTACATTTCTTTTGCTTAAAGAAAATGCTGATAAAAATGCAATTGTCGAAAAATTTAACCGTGTTTATGAAACACATGCTAAAGCACAGGTTGAGGAATCAAAAAAATTATACCATTATGATCCACAGATAAAGTATGATTTACAAAATGTAACAGCAATGCATTTGAATCCCATGCTTACCGGCAGCTTTCGGGAGGGAGGAATTATAAATGAGAGCAGTCCGGTTTCACTCTATCTTTTCCTGGGTATTTCGATTTTCATACTGGTAATGGCTGGAATCAATTTTATTAATATCAGCATAGCAGGATCGTTGAAACGTGCCAAAGAAGTCGGTATAAGAAAAATTTCAGGCGGAAATAAACAACAGATTATTTTCCAGTTTCTTTTTGAATCGGCGATAGTTTGCAGCATTGCATTGGTGACCGCATTACTTATATCTAAAATTGCATTGCCCTTGTTCAATGAACTTTCGGGAAAACAGTTCACATTTTCTGACCTGGTGAACATAGATTTTGCGGGATGGCTACTGCTGATCCTTGTTGTGCTCGTTGCTTTTACCGGTTTTTATCCTGCTTATGTTTTGTCAGATTTCAAACCGAGGGAAGTTTTGTACAATAAGCAAAAACTGAGTGGTAAAAATTTCTTTGGTCGTGCACTGATCGTATTTCAATTTGCTATGGCTGTATTCTTTATCAGCGTCACCCTGATCTACTACACACAAATGGAGTATATCAGGACAAAGGACCTTGGATATGACCCCACTCAGATCCTGAGAACAAATATTCCGGGTGATCGCGAATATCAATCTATTAAATCCGCTTTACGTACGAGATTGTCACGCGAGCCTTCAATAAAATACCTGTCTTTTGGAAGCGATAACAGCAATTATGAAGCTGTGGTGGGCAATCAAACACTCAATACAGAATATCAATCCATCGACGAATTCCGGATTCCTGTTATGGGTTTGCGACTTAAAGCGGGAAGAAATCTTTCACCGGAATTCCCGACAGATAACAAAGGAGCGGCGGTTGTAAACGAAGCGTTTGTAAAAGCTGCCGGATTAACAAATCCATTAGGGACTCAGATTCAAACCGACGAATATTATAATAAGGAAACTAGGACCATTATAGGTGTTGTGGAAGATTTTCATTACGGCTCTTTACATGAGCCAGTAAAACCATTGGTAATGCTCGTTTGCGACTGGAACTCCGGAGGCATCTGGATCAAGGTTGATAAACAAAATCAGCAAAAGGCAATAAAAGCGGTTGATGCTGCTTTCGCGGAGATAATGCCAGGAGCGCTATTTCAGTATAAATTCATCGATGAGCTGAATGCAAGCTCCTATGTGCGGGAACAACGCTGGCAAAAGATTATTTTTATTTCAACCATAATCTCGATTATTATTTGCTGCATCGGCTTATTCGGACTTGCTCACCTGTCCACACAAAGAAGGGCACGTGAAATCGGTATCCGGAAAATTCTCGGGGCTGGTATAAGCGGAATTGTTGGCTTACTCACAAAAGATTTTGTAAAGCTTGTCTTTATATCAATCGTACTTGCAACACCTCTTGCCTGGCTGGTAATGAGCCGTTGGATGGAAAATTTTGCTTACCGGGCTTCTATCTCCTCGTGGATTTTTGTACTGTCTGCTATCCTTGTCATTTCCATCACGATTATTACAGTGGGGTTGCAGACGATTAAAGCAGCGATGGTAAATCCCGTAAACAGCCTGAGAGAAGAATAGACTTATTCAATCCAAAAATATATTTAGAAAATTTTTTATTTCTAATGGTCCCGATTCAGTTGATTGAATTATTTTAGAATTCAATTTTTCGTTTATATAACCTGGCTGCAATTATGGGACGGATTCAGATCCTGATCAGAATATTTTTCTGTGTGACAATTTCTTTTTCTTTTTTGACAAC
>JAATGW010000631.1 GCA_015654495.1 Chitinophagales bacterium | reverse complement strand
TCTTAAGAACTGGTTTAAAGGAATTCACCATCATTGCTCCGGAAGATTTGCGCAGGGATACCTGGATGAATTTTTCTTCCGATTTAACAGAAGGAATGAGCTGCCAAATATCTGGAATCAGCTTATTGAATGCGGTATGGCGACGCAACCCTATTTCTATAAGCCGGTCACGACCTACATGGAAATTCACTCGCCAACCACCATCTAAAACCAAATTTATTCAAATGAACCACAGCCAAAGCAGCCTGTTATTTGCCCGCGCAACACAAATAATTCCTGGTGGGGTAAACTCACCCGTGCGTGCATTCAAAAGTGTAGGCGGTGATCCGGTGTTCATTCATTCTGCTGCGGGGGCCTATTTAACAGATGTTGATGGTAACAGGTATATAGATTATATAAACAGTTGGGGACCTATGATCCTTGGCCACGCATATGAACCTGTTTTAAAATCCATCCGGGAACAACTTGTACATTCCCTCAGTTATGGTGCTCCTACTTTGCTGGAAATCGAAATGGCCGAATTGATCTGCAGAATGGTTCCCAGCCTTGGAATGATCCGGATGGTCAACAGTGGTACCGAAGCATGTATGAGTGCCTTAAGATTAGCGCGTGGTTACACAGGAAGAAACAAGCTTATCAAATTTGAAGGTTGTTACCATGGTCATGCAGATAGTTTTCTTGTCAGTGCCGGTAGTGGTGTTGCTACTCTGGGCATTCAATCTGTACCTGGCATCACGGCTGAAACTGCAAAAGATACACTCACTGCACCTTTTAATAATCTTAATGCAGTGGAATCCCTTGTCAGTTCAAACAAAGATCAGATAGCCGCCATAATTATTGAACCGGTAGCAGGAAACATGGGCTGTATTCCACCGCAACATGCGTTTTTACAGGGGCTACGTGATTTATGTGACAGTGAAAAAATCCTGCTGATCTTCGACGAAGTAATGACCGGCTTTCGACTTGCCCCAGGGGGGGCACAGGAATATTTCGGAATAGAAGCCGACCTTGTTACCTACGGAAAAATTATTGGTGGAGGACTGCCTGTTGGTGCCTACGGAGGGAGAAAAGAGATCATGCAGATGATAGCTCCTTCAGGAAAAGTTTATCAGGCGGGAACACTCAGTGGAAATCCATTGGCCATGCGGGCAGGATTTACTATGTTGAATACACTGAACGAAATTCCTTCGATATATGATCAGCTCGAACAGAATACTGCGAATCTTGAATCGGGATTAAAGGAAATTTTTGAGGCTAAAGGAGTTCCTGTCGTAGTTAATCGCGCTGCCAGTATGATCAGTATTCATTTCAGCAAAAAACCAGTTACCGATTTCGCTTCGGCTTCAGAAGCAGATAATGATATGTTCCGGAAATATTTTCATTTCTGCCTCAGCAATGGAATTTATCTTCCCCCCTCGCCTTTCGAAACCTGGTTTATCAGCAGTGCAATAACAGAAAAGGAACTTGATAAGACTTTTGAAGTGACAAAAGCATTTGCCAGTCAACTATAGCAATGGAAACAGGATATATCAAAGCTCTTCATATCATTTTTGTGGTGACCTGGTTCGCAGGTCTATTCTATCTGCCACGATTGATGGTATATGCCGCTGAAGCAAACAAAATGGATGATGAAAAAACAAGATCAATCCTGCTTACTCAATATCAGCTGATGAAGAAGCGTCTTCTGTTTGGTATTACCTGGCCATCAGCAGTAATAACATTGTTACTCGGCGCCCGGCTTCTGATGATATATCCGTTAAGCGATTGGTTAAAGCTCAAATTGGTTTTTGTGTTTGTATTATACCTCTACCATTTCAGTCTGCATTATATCTATTCAAAACAGAAACGACAGATTTTCAATTATACAGGACAACAACTAAGGATCTGGAATGAGGTACCAACAGTAATCCTTTTTGCTGTTGTATTTCTGGTTGTCTTAAAAAATACAATTGATTTCTGGTTTGGATTAGCTGGCCTGGCAGGCTTGATTGTTATTCTGATGCTCGCAATCAGGATTTATAAGCATTTGCGCAAAAACTAGTTTTATCACAGGGGCGATTACAGTTTTTTGCCAAAGAGCTACTCATGTTATTTACGAATTCCACAGTTTAATCGTTCAGTTCCGCACTTTCATTAGTTTATGAATGTTAAAATCACATTCTTAAAGGAAAACCTGACTTAAAGCTTTAATTTTGGCTTCACTTTTCTGAAAAAAGGATATGTCGCTTCGCCAGTTTATTTCTGCAAGAAAATTTCTAAGATCATTTTATTCGGTTACAGATACAGTCGTATTGCGATGGAAGGAATTCGCTGCATTATTCGGCCTGCATGATGATGTATTCTTTGACCCGCGTCATCAGAAATTAACAAGTCCGGTAAAAGCAGTTTTGATTGGCGGCGGTCATCGCGGAAGCATTTATGCTTCCTATGCTTCAAAGTTTCCGTCAGAACTGAAAATTGTTGGCATTGCAGATTCAAATCCGGAAAGAAGAAAGAAAATTGCGCTTGCACATGGCATATCTGAAAAATACTGTTTCAGCGATTGGAAGCAGGTTTTTAAATCAGAAAAAATTGCAGACGCAATCATTATAGCAACACCTGATCACCTTCATACAGAACCCTGCCTTGAAGCGTTGGATGCAGGATATGATATCCTGCTCGAAAAGCCAATCGCTCCTACTGAAAAAGAATGCCGCCAGATTCTCACAAAAGCAAATGAAACAAACAGAATTGTTGGTGTTTGCCATGTACTAAGGTATTCACCTTATTTCAGGGAGTTGAAAGAAGTAATTGATGCGGGGTTGATTGGTGATATCATCAGCGTACACCATATGGAACCCATCGAACATATCCATATGAGTCATTCTTACGTACGTGGAAAATGGCGAAACAGCAAAATGGCAACTCCGATTATTCTTGCAAAATCATGTCATGATACTGATATCATCAGGTGGCTTGTAAATAGTCCTGTGCATGATGTACACTGTTTTGGGAACCTGCGCTGGTTCACAAATGCCAATGCGCCTCAGGGAAGTACAGAACGTTGTACAGATGGATGCAAAGTGGAGGGAAGCTGTGCTTATTCAGCACTGCAGATATACTACCGCGATCATAAAAGATTATATGTTTTCGATCTGCCTGAAGATAAATCTAAATGGGATGAGCAAATTCTGCATGAATTGAAAACAACGGATTACGGCAGATGTGTTTACCGGATGGATAATGATCAGCCCGATCACCTTACGGTAAACATGCTGTTTGAGAATGGAGTTACAGCCGCTTTCTCCATGGAAGCGCATGTTTCTTATGAAGGCCGCCGCACAAGGATCATGGGATCAAAAGGCGATATTGTTGGTGATATGGAAACTTTCACATTAACTGACTTCAAAACCCGCAAACAAACAACCTGGAGTTTAAAAACCGATGCTCATGGTGGTGGTGATTTTGGGTTAGTAAGAGATTGGGTACAGGCAGTGGCTCAGAAGGATCAAAGCCTGCTGAGTTCTTCAGTAGATGTTTCTGTCGAAAGCCACCTGGTTGCCTTTGGTGCAGAAAGAAGCAGGCTTAACAGATCAATTGAAGACATCAGGATGAAGTAAGAAGTACGAGGTACGAAGTACGAAGTAAGAAGTGAACAGCCAAATACAATCGCGTTTTTCAGTTCCATAGGAACAGTGAATTTTGTAGCGCAGGGCGCAAGCCCTGGGAAAAAAGTACGA
>JAATGW010000223.1 GCA_015654495.1 Chitinophagales bacterium | reverse complement strand
TTTGAAGTCAGAAGTACGAAGTGAGAGGTAAGAAGTAAACAGCCAAATACAATTGCGTTATTTCAGTTCCGTAGGAACGGTGAATCTTGTAGCGCAGGGCGCAAGCCCTGGGTAACAGGTAAGAAGTGCCGAAGATTTTAAATTTCTGATAAAACAATGTCCTTCTGATGTTCAATTACAGAGCCGTAGGCTCGATGATCTTATAGCGGCGGATTTCAATCCGCCGGAAAAAAGTGACATGCCAGCGCGTAATTATCTGCAGGCTATCTGATATAATCATAAAATATTCTGGAAACATTAGCAATGAGATTGGCAGCGTCTTCTTCCTTTTCAATCCCTGATGTCAGGATCACAATCACATATTTGCGTCCATCCTGCAGGAAAACAATTCCGGAGTCGTGACAAACCTTTGTTATAGATCCCGATTTTGTTGCCGTTTTTACAGTCGATGGTAATTTTCCCGGTATTCTTTCTGTGAAATGCTGCTGCATCAGAATGCTGATCATAGAATCAGAAGCTGCCTGATTCACTGCGGATCCGTTTGCCAGATGGGTGAAGATCGTCATGAGATCTGCAGCATTAGTCCTGTTATTCAGGCCTGCTTCGAATGCTTTATTATCTTCAACACCGCGTCGGACCTGAATCTGCTTTGCTCCTAATGCCCTCATCGTAGCGACCACATTTTTCGCACCTGCGAGTTCAATCAGAATATTTGTAGACATATTGCTGCTTCTGGTGATCATAAGAAAAATAAGTTCTTTCAGCATCAGCTTCTGCCCTATCATTCTGTACAATTCATGCTCACTGTCATCAGTTGAATCGAGACTGAATTTGCTGCCATCAATAATACTGCTGAATTCATTTTTTATCAGCACCGGGTTATCCATCGAAATAATACCTTCAGCCGATTGTCTGAAGAGTTCAATCATCACCGGAGTCTTCATTGTACTGGCAGCATGAAAACTATCTTCTGCGTTGAAAAATATTTTCTTTCCCGATCCGATATCATTAAATGCAATGCCGAATGCCGCTTCCGGAAAATTCTCAAACTCTTTCAGAACAAGGGTTCTTAATTCCGACTCGTCTTTTATTTTTCTGTTCAACTGCAAGGGCGATTGTTTTGCCATTTGCTGAGCATGGCTATTAAATAAACACAAACTGAATAGTATAAAGCCAATGGATGGTATGATAAATTTCATTCAACAATTTTAAATGCTGTCAATCATCTAAAATAACGGAAACAGGTGAATGAAAACATAAGGGTGAGAACCGGCATGGATTCTCACACTTGTGTTACAATTAATTTTATATGAAGTTGGTATCAGCCCGACATCTGGCTTATGTAGTGTCCCGTGGTTACAATCTGATTTCTAAACCACCGGCCAGCGAAAGCTGCTGTTGAGTTTTATTTTTGCTCCGGTTGAAGAAGATTTCCGGGCCGCCTCCATTACTTCAAGTACGTGTAAGGCATGCTCGACCTGGATTTTCGGATCCTGCTTTTTTATAATTGATTCGCCTACAACACGGGCGCCTTCCTGCCATTCGTACCCCTTCGCATCAGTTTGCTGTATTGTCGCGGGCTCTTTCCATGAAGTTTCCAAAGCTACTCCTTTTGGTTCCCAGTCATATCCAATTAATCGCATATTACCGGCATCACCAAAGATCTGGATAGTGTGTAAAGTTTGTCCGGCAGCATCATGACCATGCGGATCAAAATAATTGAAACCGCACATAACATGCGAGATCACATTTTTATCATGTTCCATCAGGATGTGTGCATTGTCTTCTGCTGCTACTTTTATTTTCCCTTTATCATCGACAGTCCGTTCAGGATTTACAATATTAGTCATCGCCATTACATACCGGGCCGGGCCCAACAGGCCCGTAAGTGTAGACATATTATATACTCCCAGATCGGGCATACTGCCTCCACCCTTTTCATAAAAGAATGCACTCCAGGTTGGACCTGTGTGGCCATACTGACCATGCGCCGCGGCAATGCGTCCCAGTTTCCCCGATTGTATCGCTTCACTCATAAAACTGAACTGCGGACTATTTACGACGGCTGGTGCTCCCCAAAGTTTTAATCCTTTTTGTTTTGAAAGATCGAGAAGCGCTTTGCCTTCTGCGTAGGTATTGGCAAGTGGTTTCTCACTCCAAACATGTTTTCCAGCCAACAAGGCTTCCTTATTTAAATCGCCATGAACCTGCATATCGGTTAATGTGACCATCATGTCAAAAGGAACTCCAGCCAGGAGTTTACTGATATGCGGATAATGGTTGGGTACATTAAATTCCTTCGCCTGTTTCTGAGCTCTTTCATATTTTATATCACATACAGAAACAACTTCAATCAGGGCCGAACTTTTCAGCTGTGGCAAGTAGCGGTTACTCACGCTACCGCATCCGATCACTGCTACCCGTAGTTTATTCTGATAATTTTCTGCAGCCAATGATTCAAGCGAAGCTGTGAACAAAGATAAGCCGGTTAATGATGTCTGCTGAAGAAACTGCAATCGTGATATAGAATTCATGAGCTTTGACTTTTCGATTTACAATAAACAACATTTTTTAAAACCCGGGTTGATGCCCGGCGGTGCAATATCATTTCCAGTTTCCCCCAGCTAAAGCTCCGTCAGCAAGCGGACGGAGCTATTAAAACAGCCATATTCCGTATTGTCCTGTGTACGTGTCGGGGTTAAAACCCTGCGCTATTGATTGCACCGTTCCTTCGGGTACCCAGGGCTTGCGCCCTGCGCTACAAAATTCACCGCTCCTACGGAACTAAAAACCACAATTGTATTGGCTGTACATCTCTTTCCCAGGATTGAAATCCCCGGCTATAAAATCACCGTTCCTACGGAATTAAAAACCAAAATTGTATTGGCTTCCGCCGGGTTTGCACCCGGCGCTACAATATTCACCATTCCTACGGAACTGAAAACCAAAATTGCATTGGCTGTTCATCTCTTTCCCAGGATTGAAATCCCGGGCTATAAAATCACCGTTCCTTCGGAACTGAAAACCAAAATTATATTGGCTTCCGCCGGGTTTGCACCCGGCGCTACAATATTCACCATTCCTACGGAACTGAAAACCAAAATTGCATTGGCTGTTCATCTCTTTCCCAGGATTGA
>JAATGW010000787.1 GCA_015654495.1 Chitinophagales bacterium | reverse complement strand
CACCCGTACATCCGGCGGAAAGGATTGGCTCATCCGCTATTTCATGGAACCCTTTCATCAGAAATACCAGATTGATTCAACACAGGAGATCTTAAAACTCATCGGTAAAAAAATAAATTAATGGCCGGTTGGCATCACCAATGGGACCATTCTTGTAATCGAAAGATTTCTCGATTATAATCTCGATCCCCTGCCTCGTTCACCCGATCAGATGAACAGCTATCTCTATCGCCTGCTTCATTCGCCTGATTTTTCACTCGCGAGGTTTTCCCTTACACATTTGTCAGACTTTGTAATTGGCCTGCAGCATTTAACCGAAATATTAAATCTGCCTGATATTCCTGCAAAACTTGAATTGCTCCTGTCAAGGATGCGGCTGCTCCTGAAACATCACCAGATCACCGAACTCTGTAATCGCAGTGAAAAAAAATCTTTTAGTGTCAGGGAAACCGTTTATGTCGGACAGTTTTTTCACCACAGTTTCCGTCAGCATGCCATTGAGCTGATCCAGATTTTCAGTCAGCTCGATGCATGGTACTCGATGGCATTTGCGGTAAGACATTTTAATTTGCAGTTTCCCGAGATCAGCGAACAGGAAGATCCTTTTATTGAAGCCGATGGTTTATTTCATATTCTCCTCGACAATCCGGTTGCATATAATATCGGTATGAGCCCCAAATCCAATTTCATTTTTCTTACCGGCGCGAATATGGCCGGTAAAAGCACGTTTATAAAATCAGTAGGCCTGGCTGTATTTCTTGCACATACGGGCATGGGCGTACCTGCAAGATCAATGAAGATGACTTTGTTTGATGGCATACTCAGCAATATCAATGTTGTTGATAATATCGCCCGTGGCGAAAGCTATTTTTTCAATGAAGTACAGCGGATAAAAAATACAGTGTTACGGATCAATGATGGCCGCCGATGGCTGGTACTTATTGATGAACTTTTCAAAGGCACCAATATCCAGGACGCCATGAAATGTTCTTCAACAGTTATCCGCGGCCTCATTAAAATCAATCATGCGTTGTTTATTTTGTCGACGCACCTGTATGAAATCGGTGAAGAACTCCGGGAGTATCCGAATATCTGCTTTAAATTTTTCGAAACAAAGACAGTAAATGATCAGCTGGAATTCAGTTATCAGCTCAAAGACGGAATCAGTAATGACCGGATCGGATATCTAATTCTGAAAAGGGAAAAGGTGGTGGAGATGCTGGAGAGGTTGTGAGGGGGTGGACGTAATACGTTGTACGTTATACGTTATACGTTATACGTGATTGTGCAGCTGCCTTGTTTAATCGTACATCGGTTCAAGATTACGAATCCCTGAACATCAAAGGTTCAATTCGAAAATACCTTTTCTTGTTTTTCTTTCTCGTAACATTTAAACCTGTAATCAGGAATGCCGAATGATTTCAACCATTATGCAAAACCTAAATTAAATACTTTCCTGACTCTATGAATTAATGCTCGATTCTACTAATCTTTTTTGAATAAGTAATTCCCATTTTAGATTTGTCAACTCCAGGAACCGGGATACCTTTTATTTTCAAATTAATTTTTTTCCTGATTAAACTCATGTTTGTTTTGTCTATATGAAGATACCCGCGGGCCTTTAGTTCAGCGCCTGCATAAAAGCCATCTTCTATATAGTACGAAGTTCGAATACCAATTACTAATGTATTTTTTTCGATTTTTTCGAGGCTATGATATAATTTAATTGGGACCGAAATGTAAGTCGGAAATATTTTGATTTCTATCCAAACAGCTCCTGGTTCAAAAGACAATTGTGTAACTGGTAATACACAATCATCCAGTTCATTCTTAATTACTTCTTTCGGATAAAAGTTGGATAATTTTTCGTCGGCCCTCAGCATGCCAGCAAGGAACAAGTTTTTTTCCTGACGATCAATTTCACTTTCATAATTTTCAATATCTGAGTAATTCCCGATTTTGGAAATCGAATATTCCAAATTAAGGCCTTTCAGGTTAGTTCGGTTTCTGATTTTATTTTGAGAGTCTTTAGAATGAAAATTACAGCCTGAATCATTAATCCGATATCCTTCATCTGAAATAAAGCTCACTTTAAAAGTTGCTCTGTCATCTTTTGACGTTAAAGTAATAAACGAAATAGTTGAAGTATCGTTTGTTCTTGAAGACCAAACACATCTTCCATTGAAATAAGAATTGTCAAGTCGATTTTCTTCAACATTAAATGCGAACTTTTCACCTGTAGTTGGGACAATCATTGCATGAGTGAGCATTTTAGTTACTTTTTGCTCGCATGAAATAAAAAATAAAAGTGCATAAAGTGAAATAATTATTTTAAACTTTAGTACCATACGACTGGTGTGACAACGACATTTAACGGAGCTATTCCCTTTTCTTCCCGCTTGCCATTTATGAAAAGTAGCTGGTTTGATATGATGCTCTGAACAGAAATGCTTAACAGTCACCCCGGACTCACTGAACTTCAAAAGCAGGGAATCAATCTCTTGCTGGCTACGTCTGCTCTTTGTTGTAAAATCTTTCTGCTGAGCCATTTGATGTGTTTATCAGCAAAAATATTATTCATCTTACACTTTGAAAAGATGTGGTTGGCCGGAGGGATACTTCTTAGTTCATCCATTTTAAAATTGTAGTCTACGCAATCAATTTTAACGAGATCCTTGTATACTCATTTACTATCATGGCCACTAGCTGAAGAACAATAGAACTAAGAAGTCTTTGATCGCAATACTCGCTTATGTTAAAAAGAATTAACTTTTATTAACTTAGTTATTAAAAGTCCTCTTTCTGTAATGCCATAGTTAAATACAGCGCCATCAACTATGCGTATTCGTTGGCCTTTTTTGTCACACGGAAATGGGAGATAATTAATGAATGTTTTAAAATCAATTTCCACTGGCATAATATAAATTAGATTGTGGGAGTAGCAATAACTTGAGCCTACACAATTTAATTTTATTGCTCGTTCCTTTAACTTCTGCCTTTGTGAAAAAAAATCTACTCGGTATCCGTTTTTGATCGTAAGCTCAGCATTTGAGTTTAAAAATATCGACTTGGATAGATTTTCAATCGGGAAAAAGTAATCTCCTAAATGTATCGGTTTTTGATAAGTATCAATTTTGTAGTCATACAATCCGTTAAATTTCGCCAATACCAAAATGCCTTTAACATTTCGATGAAAAGTGGCATCCTGGCCAAATATGTGGCTGAAAAATCCACATGAAAGAAAAATGAATAATGCTAGTTTATATCTCATGCTTATTTAATTACTTTCTGAAATCCTTTTGGAATATCACTTGGATTAACTTCCGACTTATACTTCGAATCCCATATCGTTGAAACATTCAAAGAATTTGTCGAAATTCCAGAGATAAATGTTTTTGTCCTTGACCAATTTTAAAGACAGTTTCTTTTACTATCTGGTCGTAATGACTTTGGTTAAGATTCGCTGTCCTTGAGCCAAGAACATCATCCTTGTAACCATTATGAGTTATTGAATAGCATGTTTTCTTATCTCCACCTTTTTGATAATCAGAATAGCGGTCTGTTAATCCTAGCATGTGCCCTATCTCATGAATGTTTGTCAATGCATCATCCGAATCTTCAACAACATCTTGATTTATTTTTTTATCCTCTCCACCCACATGTGCTCTTCCTTTTGCTTTATCATTATCGACAGTCATTATGTTTTCATCGGCCTTCAAATTATCGGCAGTCTTTTCTTTATCTATTGAAACAGAAATATCAAATTTAACCGTATAGTCAACTCCTGCGACCTTAGATGTGCCATCTTTATAAGTTTCTCTGATTTTTGTCCTCAGTTCATCCATAAATTTCGCTTGAGCCTCTTTGGATTTAGGCAAGTCTTTTCCCTTATAATATATTCTTGCAGAAACTGTAATTGTCTTTTGCTCTTCGTCTAATGTGTAAGTAGCATTTCTACCATCAGGATCGACAACATTTGTTGGTTATTCATAGCATAGTTGTAAGGACTATAGCTATTCCATTTATCTGCTAATATGTCTAATGCATGCCATTTTCCAATTTGGGGTTCATACATCCTCGCTCCAAAATCCTGCCACTCTAATCCGGAACCATCAGTAAACTCTTTTCTTTGTTCCTCCTTTCCGTTGTATTTGTATTTATTTTCAGCGTAGTTG
>JAATGW010000046.1 GCA_015654495.1 Chitinophagales bacterium | reverse complement strand
TTTGATCGTGCACATTTCCAGCCCGGCTCCGGCTGGCTGCTAATTTTTAGTTATGTTAAAAGTATGTCCTATTGCTTTTTGTGATCCTGCGTTTGCAGTTCACAGATAATTTACCGGTCAGTCTGTTTTCTCAAGCTGGAATATTAGTTCCACGGTTGTCCCGAATACTTTTGCCATTTTAAGGGCCAATACAGTAGAAGGCGCGAACCTGGCTGTTTCAATAGCGTTAACGGCTTGTCTTGAAACTCCAGTTTTTTCAGCAAGGTCTGCCTGTGTCCAGTTTTTTGTTGCTCTTTCCACTTTAATCGTGTTTTTCATTGTCAAAATTGTATTTACGTTTTGAAATGAAAAGTCCTGCGAAATAAAAGGCGGCGAAAAGCGGGACCAGGTGCCTGTAACTCCAATTTTCTTTGTTTAATGGAACAACAAAATCAAGAAGTGCCAATGTCATAAGCAGCAGCAAGCCCAATGAAAATGCAATTACTACTGCTTCCATCTGAATTTTTATCTGCACTTCGTCCATAAAGAAAATGCTCCTGTAATATTTGTAAATAAAAACGGCAAATGCCAATACGGTAATTACTGTTAGAACAATCCCTGCCGCCTTTGGAACAGCAAGAACTTTAAAAGCTAATAGACTACCTGCATAGCTGATTACCCAGATAACCGCATATACTAACACGCGGTCATTTAAATGCTTTTTTTGACTGTCCATAATTTTGACTTTTATATTTACCCGATAAAGATAAGTAAACTATTCTAAATGTAAAGTATTCTTTACATTTAGTCGTGGTAACTTGTCATATCAGATAAACACAAAACAAGCTTTTACAGGAATTGCGTATTCTTTCTTTTTTGTGAGCTGCTTTACTAACGGGAGTTTAGAGGTTTCGTGCTAACGGCCGCAGATTTATGAAGGGCGGGATTTAATGATTACAAATTTGTCTGTTATGCTATCTGTTTTTGAATGAAATAAATTATCGTTTGCGAAAGGTTTTGATTGAGCAATACCAGATGTTGAGTGAAAACAAAACAGAAATACAATCAGGATACTCTTCATATTTTAATGACCGTACAAATTTGTAAACTGATTGCTACTTATAAACTTTGCCATCTTTCATTACAAAAACCAGCTGTTCCAGAACACTGATATCAGTTAAAGGATTTCCTCTGACTGCAATAATATCTGCAAATCGTCCAACTTCGATAACCCCTATTGAATTGTTTCCGATTAAATCAGCAGGATTAAGAGTTGCTGCACGCAACACTTCAATATTGGTCATTCCGGATGCCGCATAAGTTTTGTACATACCGGCGCTGATCTGACCGCGGGTTCTTCCTGGAAATTCGTAATAAATATCCGAACCAATTGCTATCCGCACACCCGCTTTTACGGCTCTTTTGATTCTTTCCTGATATTTTGTAACTCCCGGCACATCGGTGGGAACTAAAAAAATATTCTTTTTAGCCATCAGGTTAAGGACTGTTTCAGAAACGGTATAGGCGTGTTCAACAGAACTCGCTCCTGCTTCAACCGCTGTCATAGAAGGGCCGTCTCCATCGGTTGCGTGTACGGCTACCGGTAAGTTAGCCCGTTTCGCTTCCTCAACAATAACTTTCATCTCTTCCAACGACAACCTGCGGGAACCGGAATTGGCTATAACTTTTATGCAATCAGCTCCATCATATATAGCCTGACGTACGGCCTTCCGTGCTTCTTCTGTACCACTTATCTGAACATATTCTTCATTTAATAACCCCTGCGCAGTTGGTGTCACCGACTGGAACTGACCACCTACAGGAGAAAGAGCCCTGGTGGAAACAAACATCCGTGGCCCGATCACATCTCCATTATTGATAGCGTCTCTTAATGCAATGTCCGCGTTGATACTGGAATTTCCTAAGTCACGCACAGAGGTAAAACCAGCATCCAGCATTTCACGCGCTAATTTTACACCAAGCAAAGCTCTTTTGGCAGGTCCGAGCTGAATCATTTCCAAAATTCTGTTCGAATTATCATCTCCATATCTTGTATAATACTGGTGAAGTAAATGAGTATGAGCATCAATAAGCCCCGGCAAAAGGGTTACATCTCCTAAGGCGATAATTTTTACACTGTCGGGAATTTTGAGGTTAGAACCTACTCCTGTAATCTTGTTTTTTTCTATTAGTATAACTACATCAGAAATTTCCTTGCCGGAGCGAACATCAATCATCCGCTTTGCGGTTACAGCAATCCTGTCTGTGGGTTTTTTATCCTGAGCTTTTACAAATAAAATTGAAAGAGAAAATAATGAGATTAATGCGGTTGTCAGGAGTCCTGTGTTCATTTGCGTTAAAACAGATAGTTATTAAGGTTTATAGAAGCCCGCTGTTTTATCAAAAATTGCTTTTAGAGAAAAGCGCCTCCTGAATCGTTTGCCCAAACTGATGTTGAGTAAAGTTAATGAGGATGAAAGTACGTTGTTTAAACGCAGCTTATTAATTAACTGAATATTGCAGATTAACCAATGAAGTTGGGAATTCATTCACTAAGCCTTCAAATTGCCGAGCGACTGTTGTGCATCCTTCTGTTGTTTTATAAATCCCACTGAGATCAAAATTTGCTATTCTCTAACAATCCTGATTTTGGGCTTTAAAATATGCCTGCTATCTTCCTGTCTCCCCTGCCTAACTGCGCCATCAGTATAATGTTTGTTCCCTTTTACAATTGTCACTTCGCCTTTAATACGAACGGTCTTTCCGTTTAATGACCTGGCTCTTTCATATGGCAGGTTCACAACATAGCCGTTTAAATAAATGCCATCTTTTGTGGCATGCTGAAGATCAATTTTCGTAATGAAACTTACATTTCGGGGTGATTTATCCCGGTTAATTGTTGTGTCGGCTTCCTGAGCAAACGAACCAACCACCAGGAAAGAAGAGAGTATTGTTAATAACAGCCTCATAATTTATATTCTTTAGAAAACTCAGACGCAAGTAAAAATCTGTACTAAATAAAGCGATTGTCCGATAAAGAGGGTTGCGGAAATCGGCAATTCTTCCAATGCATCTTCAAAAAAAGTGCAATCATCGATATCATCATCCGCAAGTAAAATATTGTGATGGAGTTTAGTCATCTTACAAATTTAGAACTAAATACCACCCCTGGCATACAAAGTTGCAATTAGTTGATTTGCCGCAGTTACTATTTTATTTGGAGAAAAATACCAGATAGTCCCGGTTCCACCTGAGCAAAACCGGCTTCCTTTATGTGGATTTGAGGATGCAGTATCACCATTTAAAATTAAAAGACCAGGATTGGAGTTCTGCCGCCGGTATTGTGTGATTCGTTCATGTTACAAGTTCAACTATGTTATATCCGAAGGCATTGTCAAATTAAGGCCTGCTGATTAAGAGTGGTGCAGGCAATGATCAACTCCGTAGGAGCTTGCTGTTTCTGGAATGGGATAATGGCTGGTGGCCATATTCAATGCTCCGACCGATCCTGAAATTCATTTGTCAACATTTTAAAATGTTGGCGAAATCTTTGTGTGCCTACGGCACTTTACTTCCTGTTATTTATTTTCACGCCGGCCTTGAAACCCGGCGCTATAGATTACACCGGGCCTGACGGCCCTGAATAGCTTATAAAGCGTGATAATTTTTCAAAGTCATGAATAGCCAGGTACGAAATTCTCAACGCCTGTTCGTGGTGCTATCAATTA
>JAATGW010000107.1 GCA_015654495.1 Chitinophagales bacterium | reverse complement strand
TCCTGAAGAAATAAATTTCTCAATACCCCGGAAATCTGATTACGCCAGGCCGGGTGAAGCATCGCTTCCCTTTTTTTAACCGCAAACACGAACTGGATATAGATTTGTGAAAAGGTATTTGCCATGAGCCGAATGATTGAAATGTCAAATTTCATTCATGCGCAAAATGATTCAAAGGGTATATGTACATCAAATTCGGATATTTTTCTTTCGGGATTCTGTTATTTTCTATCCGTTGTAGTTTTTGCATTTCGTAAAGAACTGCGATTTCTCTTTCGCGTGCCTACGGCACTTGAATTTTCTCTATTTATTTTTTCGCCGGGTTGAAACCCGGCGCTATAGATTGCACCGGGCCTGACGGCACTGAAACAAATTCACAAATCATGATGATTTCTAAAGTCCCGAATAGTCAGGTTTGAAAATTTCAAGGCACATTCCAGAGCTACCAATTAGAAAAGGCGATAGCAATTTGTATCAAAATTTAATTGGAAAAGAAAGGTAGGAGCGACAAAAGAACTCATAAAAATTATAGATTTTCTGGTTTATCATCATCTCCGAATATTTTCAGCACCAAAGGTGCGATTCAATCTATAGCTCCAGGCTTCACCCCGTTGTAAACAATTCAATAAAAAAAACGAGGCTCAGAAGCGTCCTATGCAGATCAGTTTTTCCAGAATAAAATATAGTGACCCACAATTTTTACCCATGTGCCTCCGTGAAAATGGGGAACAAAATTCATTTTACAGGACACTCCTGAGCGATCAATGCATTTGTCTGAAAAATCGACAGGCTACAACAGGAGGCTCCTATGGAGCCGGAGACCAGGTTGGCGGCACCTTTTATCAAAAATCCTTGTATGTCATTTCTTAAAAATATAAACACAGGCCCTATTTATTTTAGCAGGTCCTACAAGAAGACATAGTTCAGGTTAAACTGCAAATACTTTTCACAGCAATTAGAAATTATTGCCATGCATTAGAAATTTCTTTATCCGTTTTTTATAAGTTGATTAACTAATCTGTAACATATTCAAAGAATATATTTGACGAAACGAATACTTGATTGCAGTTTAAATTCGTCGCTACCAAATATTAACTCAAACACTTATGATTAAAAACACCATTCTTAAATTTGGATTCGCCGGTTTCTTCTTTTTTCTTCTACCCTTCGCTACATCTGCACAAAAGCAATTTCATCTTCTTGTTAATCTTCCCTTTGGAATTGATAAGAACAAAATGGAAATAACTTTGGAAAATGGGAAAACTGAAGAAAAGATAAAAACAAAGTCAACGTCAAACAATCAATTAATTCTAAGCGCTGATTATTATGCGCCATATGCTGCAATTATATTGCATTATCCTCCTCAGGGCTCATTTAAAGGGTCCACAAATACTTTTTTTGTTGGACAAAAAAATGCAATAATCACTTTCCTCCCAACAAAAATTCCGGACTCTCTTTTGTTTAACTATAGGTTGGAAAATGTATTGGATTTTAAAGATGAAAAAAAGCGAATGAAAGAGTATACTGCCAATGAATATCAGCAGGCGGTGGAATATGAAATGAAATATGAAGACGAAATATTTAGCGGAAGCGACACAGCGATTCAAAATAAGTACTTCCGCGTATTGATGAAGGCTCTTGGGATGAAGGAAGTAGAATACGCAAAAGCCAATCCGGATTCGTATTTTTCTTTTTACAGTTTTAAGGCAAACGTAGTTGGGCGTGGCGGCATACTTTCACCGGATTCAATGCTACAAGCATTCAATATATTTCCCGATAAGTTTAAATATAATGATGAAGGAAATTATCTGCTTAATTTTATAATTGGCCGCGCGTCTCTAGAGAAAAGCAATACTCCTATTGATTTTAAAACCAGGGACATAACCGGAAAACAAATTGAAATTTCAAAATTTAAAGGAAAAAAATATGTGATGATACATTTTTGGGGAACCTGGTGTTCGCCATGTATAGAAGAATTGCCTGCCATAAAACAGATCAGTGACCTTTACAAATCGAAGGACCTGCAGATTATTTCCATCTCTGTTGCATCCAATTACAAACATTATATGCAGGCGATAAAAAAGTATCAAATGGACTGGATTCAGGTTTACAATGATCTTGATCTTTATAATAAGTTTGGGGGTACTCCTACTCCCAGAATTTACCTGGTTGATAAAGACTGGAAAGTAATCTATGATAAGGGTGGCTTGGGTGAAGGTAACGATGCTAAGCTGACTGACTTAAAGCAAATACTGGAAGAGGAGTTAAATTGAACCCGGGTTCGGGTGCGCCAGTATAGCTGAGCCTGGTTGCTTTTCTCTAATATCCTCAACACCCGATAAGCAAAAAATTATAAATTATATTAAGAGGGAAATTTTGATAAGGGATTGACAAATTGAGGAGCTGCGACATCAATTATGTAATCCAGGCAGAAGAATATGTAATCATTGCGCGTGCGGAGTGCAAAAGAAATATGATAGTGTCAAGGATCGGGAAGATTCTAAGTTCTCTGCATTCCTACGGCCTTGCTCACCCAATTGTTAACCATCGGTATTTTTGTTACAAACCAGGCGTTTACCGGTTCACTGTGAGCATGGAGACTTAGCTTTGCAAAATGAAATATTCAATACTCCTGCTGTTCTCGTTGGTATATACATTTGCCTATAGTCAATCCCCGAAAGCCATAGTGGTGCAGAATTATTATTATCCTAAATCAGGCAATGCAGAGGCTGTTTATCAATGGCGCCTGCATGCTTCGGACCTTAGGGCTAAATTAGGATTACCTGTTGGAAGGGTGTTGAAAAAATATTCAGGTGACTGTTTGTTTGATGTAATATGGGAGTGCAACTATCCATCAATTGAAGCACGTGAAGCGGATGTAAAAAAGCTTGATGAGTCTGCGGAATTTGCAAAGGTGCAGGAACATATGGGCACCCTGATTCAGAAATTTGAACGTGCGATCTGGGAGGTTGATTATACCACAGCCTCACGGGATGAATCACAAATACGGGAAAACCGCAATGCTTCCAATGTGGCTATTGCGGCACATGACACTTCCGCCATTGCGACGTATTGGTTAAACGATGTTTTTGTACTCACTTCGCGCAACGTTCAGAATATAGGCAGGGAAAAAAATGCTGTTGCGTTTTCCGATGAATTCAAAACCAGGCAGGACCTTATCTATATCAGAACGCCGGACCGTGTTGAGGTTTCTTCTCCGGGCACTATGGCTTCAGAAACTGGTGACTGGATTGGTCGGTGGAAAGACGGTGATGAAGAAGTTAGGATAACCGGAACTTATGATGCTAAGTGGATAAAAACAGATGGCCGTTGGTTGATTCGGGCAGAAATCTATACCGCCCTTACATGTGAAGGCAAGCGCTACTGTACAGCAGTTTTCGGGAAGTAGATCTGGAATTTTATTCAGAGACAATCTTGACAAAAATACCTCCGGGGTCTAAATAGGGTCTGCTGTTTATGGCGTCAACTCAGACTGATGCTGCATTTGGGTTGAATTTTGTGTAACCAGGATGCAAGGATTTATTGCTTTATTACCTAAAACCCTTGCACCTATAGCCATATCATCAGTATTTATTTATTGGATTTGAATGAATCAAAAAC
>JAATGW010000219.1 GCA_015654495.1 Chitinophagales bacterium | reverse complement strand
TTGCACCGGGCTTGACGGCCCTGAATAGTTTATAAAGCTTTATAATTTTTTAAAGTCATGAATAGCCAGGTACGAAATTCTCAACGCCTGTTAGTGGTGCTATCAATTAGAATGGCTATAGAAATTTATATTTAAAGTTCACCTGGAAAAGAAAGCTCAGGGCCGTCCAGTAAATGAAATTTGTTTCTCATTTCAGAGATGCACAAGGATAAAAATTGGGGGACTATATCTTAATTCAAGAACAATTTATCAGTACAGGACGCTCCTTCCGGAGCGGTAAATATGGCTGCTAACCCAATTTTCTTCCTACAAACAGGAAGGAGCTGATCTTTGCGTAGCAGACACTAAAACAGCAGGCCCTAATTAAACGGCTGTTACAACTACCTGCTTACCCCGATAGCTATAGGGCCTGCTGCCGCAAAAAGAAACAGAAACAGAAAACAGAAACAGGAAGAGGGAGAGAAAGAGAGAGAGAAAGAGCAAGAGGAAGATGCTTAATTAAACGCCGACCCCCGACTCCAGACTCCCGACTCCTGACTCCAGAGTCCAGCCTCCTGCCTGAAAAAGAAACAGGAAAATGCAAAAAAATCAACTATAAATATCCGCTAGTTCCAAAATAACGCAGTATGATAAAAAAAGAAGACCACCTTAAAAAAGGCAGTCTTCATTCTGATTCTGCTATTGAAAGCTTTAACAAAATTATTTACGGGGAAAAATACTTTCTGGTTTTGAGAATGTTCAAGGTTCAACGTTTAACGTAAGCCGGCATTATATTTTTCCCATTACAACAAGCTGATCGAGATGGGGAGTCGGAGAGCCGCCCTTATCTTCCAGGGTAATAGCAAATGCCTGCGCGGCTTTAATATTTTTGAGTTTACAAACCGTCGCACAATCTGAAATCAAGCCGGCGTCGATAGGTTTTCCATCGAGCAAAGCCCAGAGCTGGTATTGTTTTCCTTCAGGAGCAGGAGTGAGTTTCGCAGCTGCTATATAAACATCTTTTGTGTCTTTTTTCCAGAATACAACCGCGGAATTTGATTCCTTACCGGCGACACCCGGCAATACTACTTTAAGCATCGACGAATCGGAAAGCAGATTAATATCGTTCTGCAATTCCTTCGTCCTGGTTTCAAAAATATCCTTGTGCACATACTGGTTGCTTTGGGCAGCGATCAGTTCAGCATTTTCTTTCGATACCTCACGGTATTTTCTGTAATAATAAATATTGAGTAAGAAACTACCGATAAGCAGAACCGCTGCGGCAACGGCAAGTTTTTTCAGAAATCCGGTGCGATATGTATTTGTAAATATGTTGACAGGAATAACAGGAGCCATGCCTTCTTCATTTTCAATCCTGGTTTCATTCAATTGCAGTTCTGAAAACAATCTGGCTTTGAGTCCTGCAGGAGGTTGCATAGCATGGGCGGAAGCCTGGGTTTCCAGTGCTTTTTCGAAATCTGTTATGGCCTGCTGAATTTCCGGATGAACGAGACGCAGCTTTTCCAGTTCAGCCGCTTCCTCCTTATCAGCGAGACCGAGAACATAACTTTCAATTATGCCACTTTGTATGTATACCTGTATATCCACTTTATATTTTAATCATCATACTTAACTCCGACAATGCTTTTCTTAATCTTGTTTTTACTGTTCCCAGGGGTATCCCCAGTTTATTGGAAATATCTTCCTGGGTATATCCTTCAAAATAGGATAGTTCCACGAGCACCCGGTATTCCTGTTTTAATGAATGAACAATTTTTCGCAAACCTATAGTATCGGTATTAGTAAGGGTTGAACCGGCAAGACTGATCATGTCTTCAGTGAGTTCATTATTTTTCCTGTTGTTTTTCCAGTTCTTACTCCTTAATGTATCAATTGCGGTATTCCGCGCAATGGTCAGCATCCAGGTGAATAGTCTTCCCCGGGATTCATCATAGGCACCAATCTGCTTCCAGATTTTTACAAATACTTCCTGCAGGATATCGGGTGTTGCATCCGGATCCGGAATTATCCCTGAAATCGCACCATAAAGAGACGCTGAGTAATTATCATAAAGATAACTAAATGCGGCCTGCTCATGCTGTTTCAGCAGAATAACCAATTGTTCCTCGCTATATCTCTGGAGCGCTTTCAACAACTCAATTTAGTGAATCAGATACCTTAAATACGTATCAGCTTCACGTCTGGTTTTTAGTGATTAAAAAAAGTGGGGTAGAAATCCTGTATGGATAATAACCATCAGATCATCTTATCAAATTGCAAGCCACCCTCCACCGGTTTACGACCGGTCGTTTTTTGTCTGGCCTTCCAGGTGATAACTGATCCGTCAAACCAGCGTGTTCTTCTGATATACTGGCTAACAGTTATACCTGCCATGGGGATTTCTTCTTCATTAATATCATACAACTTTCGGACGGGGCCGTTATTTCTGAGGATTTCTGTTCCCGGTCTGATCCTGCTATTACCCTTGTTTTTACTGATCCTGGGTAGCGCTGCTCTGCGGAATACTATTGCAGGACCTGCTGGATTGACACGGAAAGGCACAAACGGAATCCAGTTTGCAGGCACTGTATTGGCGATCTGGTATTTATAGTCGGCGTCCGGATTATCGGGAACGGGTGATGGCGGTTCATCTCCCGCAAGTGTTCTGAGGAAATCTTCCTGACGCCTTGCAGCATCATCACCATCTCCACTTTCGCCGCTTCCATTGGGGATGATATTTTCTATGGCCCATACCAGGTTGCTCATTTCATCCCTGAAAAAATGAACCTCCTCATGCTTTTCACTCCCGATAATATGTTCAGCCGTCGCGGGCAGAAATAAGGCATTCTTTATTGCCGGTGGCTGACCTGTAGCCATCCTGAATATTTCCCAGAATGCATCCTGCTTAACCGGATTCACTGCTGTTTGCACTCCAAAAACATCGGTTATATCTAATCGTTGGACTTCAGTTAAACTTCCGGCCTCTGCTGTATACGGAATGATCAGCCAGTCGTTACTGTAAATGAGCCCGAATTCAGAAAGCAGGAGCAATCCAATGTCATTAAGATCGGTTTTAAGATTGCTGAAATCAATGGTATTATCCTCAAATGCCCACCACCTGGGCGAAGGCATGCCGGGGAAACTTACGGCTACAGGCAGCAGATTCTGCATCTGTATTTTTTTTGTCGGCGGCAAAGTTTTTTGCATGGATGCTGGTGTGGTGGCATCTTTCCAGGAATAAAGATTCATCAGTTGTCCATGATATTCGGGTAATTGCAGGCAGGTATTACCGTTAGTGAACCCCTCAGCAGCAATGGCAGCCCTGTACTCGAGCCGGCCAGCATTCCAGCTGTCGGGCCGGTTTGTCTTTATGCCCATAAACTCTTCTACCCACAGTCTCCATTGATTCCCCGTTTCATCGGCTTTAATATCCGTGAGCCCGGTTAGATCAGAGACCTTTTTTGTCTGTAACGCCTGGTATAAAAGAAAACCATCAATTGCTCTCCCGTTGATCAGTGCGGCCAGTGCGAGTTCAAAATTTTCATCGGCAACATGAAGCAGGGTTTCATTTTCTGGATCATAGATTTGTGGTGGCAGCTGGAAATGCAGCGTGGTATTCGTCAGCAGTTTTTTCCAGATCCCTGTTTTGCCGGATTCGGTCAGCATGTTTTTCAACTCGTTGGCCGTTTCAATCCTGATATCAAGAGTAAAGCTGACCGGGATCGATTCTATCTGAACATTCAAAGGAGTGGTATCCGGATCATATGGAAAAGATTCCTTGTTATTGCAACCCTGAAAAAGCTGTGGTTTTACCTGAGCCGTTTGTACCGCGGCAAATGCAGCCATCCCTGCGTCTTCGGCTTTGAATTCACCCATTTGCCACTGGCGCCCAAGCATCCACAGAGGATCATAAATTTCACAGCGGAGTGCTTCGTCTACATCCGAAATTTCGGGTGATATTCTTATTTTCTGCCAGAGCAACAAGGCATTCGTTTCAGGCATCGCAAATCATTTTTATATCTTCTTTGATACAACTGTCTGTAAATTATTTTCAGCAAAGGGAAGAATAACGGCAGGGAGCAAATGCTTTAATCCGGGGTTGGCTGATTCTGTTTTTTCCGGTTGCACTAAACGCATTTTGCCCAGCTCAAGTGTATCTTCAACAGCGGTTGTTAGAAAATCCCAGGTCCAGTTTCCATCGGGTTTGGGTGAAACCGCCATCAATACCGCCTGTGGTGGTTCTGTACCCGGCTGATTATATTGAAAACTGATGCCCGTATCAACTGTTTTTTCAGGAATCCATTCAGGCCATTCGTCGATAAATAATCCCGAAAATGCTTTCTGTGGTGCAAAATTCGTTTTCGTTTCAAGCAGCAATGAAAGATTCCTGTCTGCAGCTATTTTATCAGTTGCACTGATTTTACCACCGATCCAATCCTGTTCCTGTGCAAGGAAGGGCAGCTGCAATACACTCATGGTTTCTGCTGCGACGGCCGTATTGAGTATTGCTGCAAAATTTAACGCCGACCTGTAACCGAAAACCGCTTTTCTTACCATTGCTGCTTCCCGGATCCATTGATTTACCTGGGTAGGCGTTGTATTACGGATCAGCTGTTTTTTTGCAAAAGCATTCTGCAATTCCGCAAAGTTATCCGGTATCAGCTCAGGACATAAGGGAATAGCATTACCAAGAAGAAGAGCAGATACTTTGTTTAATTTTTCCATTATCGGTGTCACTGTGCTATCTGCTTTGATTTCAGCAAGGAATTGTTTTGCAGTAGCGAGATTCAGCTCCAGCTGCGCCTGCATGCGTCGCGCAGTTGTTGCCAGCTCATTGATAGCATCCGTGCCCGTAAAGAATAATCCCTGTTTGGTGAATCCGGTAAGATGTGGTTGCCAGCTGGTGCAAAGTGAAGCCAGCAGGTTTTTAACCGGGGTTTCCAGGGCTGCACCACTCTTGTTGGTGTTGATGGCAGTTTCAAGCGCTTTTGCTGATGCCGCCAAAGTTTTGATCTGCAGCGCAAATGAACCGGTATCGGCAGTGACAGTTTTGAAGCTTGCCAGCAATTTGTCGGGCTTGATTGTTTTGTATTCTGATTTCTGTGAAGGCGCAGTGAGATCTTCGGGAACAAGTGGTCTGCTCTCCGAAATTAATTTTTTCATTGATCGCAGAAGGCCCGCACATTCAAAAACCGTGAGCTCATTGTTATTGAGCAGAGAGCGGTCTTTATAATCAATCGTGAATTCTTCCGGCTGAGCAGGTAATGTGAGGGTATTGTTTTTTATAACTGCAATCTGAATCAAAAGATCGATCGTGCTGCTGTTATTACCGCGGAAACTTTCGGGATAGATCAGGAGCAGATCAGTTGGATTGATGTTGATTTCAGCAAGTGTGATCTTCAATTTCTTTGTACCTGCAATTACCACCACTACGATGCTTTCAGGTGCGGGTAAATGTTCGCCAAGCCATTGATTCAATCCGGGATTGAAAATAGCCCGTGTGCTGCCTTTATTCTTCCAGGCATTGACTGCATTTGTTTGATTAAAAACGATGGCGATACGGTGAATGATCGTTCGTCCTTTCTGCGGGATTTTATTAAATTCAGGAAAGCTTGCCAAACCTGCGCTGTTCATCGTTCGCAAAGGGGCAGCCATTCTTGCTTTATTACCTTTCACTGCCTGGTATACGCTTTCTGTCAGCAGCAGATCATTTAATGCATCGAGATAAGAATTAAGTGTTGTAATTACTTTTTCAAGCGCAGTTTTTGAAGGTAGAATTTTTGGAAAATTATTTAGCCAACCCTGCGGATTTTTATTCTTTGCATTCAACAGGTCCATGCCATCGATGGTGGTCATCGGCGAACTTCCCCCAGGTGCATTTTCGCGGATATGAACTGGAAACTGTACGCGCAGGTCGAGAAGGAGATGGTCAAGATTATTATCATGCAGGAGCCTTTCACAATAAAATCCCATCAGTATGCCCAGGGGAATACCCTGTTGCATTCCCTGCAGCAATAACATCGCGATACTGACTCTTTCGGGATTCAGCGTAACAGACAGCAGCGAGCTTTTATCATCGTTCACATGCTGTATATAACCGTTTCGCATAACCGCGGCGGTAGCTGCCAGCGCAAGTGAAGGCGCATGTATAAAGCCATCCGTTCCGGAAGGATTGATATTCTGCAGAGGTTCCGGCATGCCGGTAAAACCGTCGAGTGTAATTTCTTCGGAATTTTTCTCACCGAGGTAAAGAAAGCAGTTTTTCAGCACCGGATCAGTCATCGCTATTCCGTTAGCTTTTGCCTGTGCCGGAAGCACCAGTGGAATGGTTGCGATTCCTGCATTTTCGGCTGAGATCGGAAGGTAGTCCGGTTCCGTTTCCCTGATAACGGTCGCTCTTACAGCTGATGGTTTTAATCCTAACAGGTATCCATAGGCGCCAAGCTGTATCCCCGCGGCCCTCTTCGTTCTGTTGGCTGATAATCGTTGCTGAAAAAGCCCGGTGATCCAGGCGTCCAACCTGTAACTGCAGAGATCGAGGTGTTCACCGAAAAGTTTATCGAGAGCAGTTACCGGGATTTTGCTCAGATAATCCATTGCTTCTACCATATCTCTGAATGCCCCGGTTGATTTGTCTTTCTTGTTCTTGTCCATCCAGTCTGCCAGTGAAAGCCCTTCCGTAAACGGGAAGCTTGACAGAAGATAATTTCTCTTGTCGGATTCAATACTGATGGTTCCCGTGAGCTGGTATTTGTCGGTGATTCCTTTCAGATTCGCCAGGAATAGGTTACCCTGATTTATTGTAGCAGGGTCGAATTCAAGTTTTGTATTCTGCAGATATAATGCTTCAAAATCCTTTACTTTCAATAACCATAATCCGCTGTTGGTCTCTGCCAGTTTTAAACCTGCCTCCAATGCTGTTCTGAGAAACGCCTGCCTGCACAACTGTTCAAACAATGAAGGATTATAGGGAACTTCCTGAGGCGGCGATGCATTATAATTGTTCATCCATACGTCCATGATCTTTGCTGTAGCGAGCCATTCAAGATAATTCAGATTTGTGCCTGGAATTTTTTCAAGCCGGAAGCCTTCGATTCCTTTGTCGTCTGCTACCGGATGCTGTAGCTGTTTATCCGGACCTGCCTGGTAATTTCTTGTAGATACAGTGAAATTGGCGAAGTTAAAGCCTATGGCCTGCAATGCTCTTTCAACCAGGGCGGGCTGAAAGTCGGGATCGTCAATTATCGGCGTTGCGCTTCCTGATCTTCTTGCCTGGGAAAGCACGGAATTAAACTGGGTGCCTGCAATCCAGGATCGCTGCATTTTTGATGATACCGGATTTGTACCTATCATTTTTACAAATGCATCGTTGATTCCGGTTTCTTCAAAATCATTGAGGTTTTCGTTTTTGCATCCGAGGTTTTTCCAGAAGGGGAGCAGTTGTTTCGG
>JAATGW010000370.1 GCA_015654495.1 Chitinophagales bacterium | reverse complement strand
TGTATTTCCCACAACCTGCACATCGGTCCAGTTTAAAAGAGGCAGGCGATTTTTAAGTGCTCCGTAGTAATCAAAAATATACATCCCTTTCAGCGGATCATAGAGATACACAAAGCGATTCTGATCAAACATAGCAGTTGGTATAGGTGCTTCGCCAAACACAAGACGTAATTCTGCAGTCTCACTTATAATCTTTCCCTCTTCATCAAGGCGTTTCAGTTTACTCTCCTGCTCATCATATACCCAGATATTATTATCATAAGCAAGTGCTACTGCTTTTACCTGAAAAATACCGCGTTTACGCAGATCAATGATATTTACAATTGCCATTAATCTGTCGAGCAGAACGATCGTACGGAAATCACGATAAAACAAAACGGTTTTCAGCGGGTTTGTTGCATCTATCGAATAAAGCTTTCCGTATTTTTTTACATCATTGAAAACACCCATCGAATCGCCTTTGGGATTTAGTTTCTTCAATTGATTTGTTACAGAAATGAGATAAAGATTTCCGAGATTATCTGCAGTAAATGCGCTGTAATCGCCACTAACCTTGCGAAGTACCCGAAAAGCGGTATCCTGCGCTTTGACGTTCTGAAGACCTGCTGAAAGTAATATGATCAATAAAATTCTCACTCTGTATAAAATTTCAATTCAAGTTCATTTCCATCAAATACTGCATAGCTATCATATTTAATCCAATCGCCCAGATTTATATAGCGGCTCTTATCTGATAGCCTGTAGTCGATTGGTAAATGTCTGTGGCCAAATATGAAATAATGATAGAATTCCTTTGCCAGTATCTCTTTTGAATACTGTATAAGCCATTCATTTTCTTCACCGAGAAATCTGTCATCTTTAATGCCTGTGGCTGCGCGGCTTTTAACACTTGATCTTCTGGCTATACCCATTCCCAATACCGGCGGCAGGATCCCGAACAATGCCTGACAAACCGGATTGCGGAAAATTTTTTTCAGCATCTTATATCCATGGTCACCGGGCCCGAGCCCGTCACCATGACCCACAAGAAATTTCTTATCGTTAAACACATAGGATTGTGGCTCATGGAATACAGGGATGTTCATCTCTGCTTCAAAATATCCATTCATCCACATATCATGATTACCCACAAAAAAATGAACCGGAATACCAGCGTCAGTAATCTCTGCAAGCTTACCTAAAATCCGGACATACCCTTTTGGTACCACTCTTTTATACTCATACCAGAAATCAAAAAGATCACCCACAACAAAAATCATATCGGCATCCTTCATCGCCTCAACCAGAAAACGCACAATCTTTTTTTCACGCAGTAAGCTTGAAGCATGATCAGGAAGACCAAGGTGAAAGTCAGATAAAAAATAAATCTTTTTTCCCGGAGCAATCTGCATACACAAATTTAAACAGAACAATTAAAGCCGGATGCTCAGCATTCAGACTAAAGATCTTCAATCAGAAAACAAAATACTTCTTTCGGACCATGCACACCTACCACAAGCGTTTTCTCAATATCTGCAGTACGGCTTGGCCCGGTTGCAAAGCTGATTAAGGAAGGCAGCGCATCATTGTAACGGAGCTTTATCAACTTTAATGCATCTTCAATATCAAATACAAGTTCGCTGGTTTTTGCAATACAAATATGAACAGGTGCATAAACACTGGCAGTGCGGCCATCTTTTAAAAATGAACTTAAAACCATGGATCCTGTTCTTGCAACCAGGGCCTCGCAGGTAGTAATTGAAACATCTGAGTCTGCAAGATGCCTTGTTGAAAAAGGGATAAAATCATCTCTTGAAAAAAGAGAAAGGATTTTTCCTTCTGTACAGTAAACTTCTTTCCATTTTCTTATAGCGATCAGGTCTCTGATCTGCTTTATGGCATCGCTTTCATTTATACAATAGGCGAATTTGCCTCCTAAACCCGTAAATTTTTCACCGAAGATAACGGCCAGGTCTTCATCGGCAGAAGGATATGCAATGAATTCCCCTTCCGCTTCCGGAAAAGGCAAAGGCACTGACTGTTGCAGTGCCTTGCGAATTTTATTCAGAATATTCTCTTTTGATTTCTGTGAATCCACTAGCTATTGATTGGTACTACAGGGTTTGGACCAATTAGCTCCGAAGGTGTATTAACTTCACCATTCCCGCCAGGTACCGGATCATCGGCAAATATTTTCTTCTCACCAAAAGGTCGTTTTCCAATCAGGTCTTCCACGTCCTGCTGATGTAATACTTCCCTTTCAAGTAAAGCCCGGGCGATTTTTTCAACCTGGTCTTTTTTAGAAAGAAGAAGAGCTTTTGTTTTGTGGAATGCCTGGTCAACCAGTTTTCTTACTTCGTTGTCAATGATCTTACCTGTTTCCTCACTATAAGGTTTGGTAAACATGGTTTCCTGCTGAGGATCATAAAAACTCACATTCCCAACTTTCTCATTCATACCATACACCGTAACCATTGCATAACTGAGTTTTGTCACCTGCTGCAGATCATTCTGAGCTCCGGTTGAGATTTTACCGAAGAAAATATCTTCGCTCGCGCGGCCACCCAGCGTCATGCACATCTGATCCATCAACTGCTCGGTATCATACAGGTACTGTTCTTTCGGAGTATACTGTGCATATCCCAAAGCAGCCACGCCCCTTGGCACAATAGTTACTTTCAATAACGGGTATGCATGCTCGAGATACCAGCCGCAAACCGCATGACCAGCCTCATGATAGGCGATGATCTTTTTCTCTTCAGGCGAAATGATCTTGTTTTTCTTTTCAAGGCCCCCGATAACACGATCGATTGCATCCTGAAAATCGTCCATTTCAACCTGGTTCTTTTCTTTACGGGCCGCTATCAATGCAGCTTCATTACATACATTGGCTATATCTGCTCCTGCAAAACCAGGTGTCTGTTCAGCGAGTTTGTAAATATTGAGCTTGTCGGATGTTTTAATCGCTTTCAGATGTACATAAAAAATCGCTTCTCTCCCTTTGAGATCCGGTTTGTCAATACTGATCTGGCGATCGAAACGACCCGGACGAAGCAAAGCACTGTCAAGTACATCAGGCCTGTTGGTTGCCGCAAGGATTATAATCCCGCTATCGCCACCAAAACCATCCATTTCAACTAGTAACTGGTTAAGGGTATTTTCCCTTTCATCGTTACTTACCATCATGTTTTTACCACGGGCACGACCAATGGCATCTATCTCATCAATAAAGATGATACATGGTGCTTTTTCTCTTGCCTGTTTGAAAAGGTCACGTACACGGCTTGCACCAACACCCACGAAAAGCTCCACAAAGTCAGAACCAGACATTGAAAAGAAGGGAACCTGGGCTTCTCCTGCCATAGCTTTTGCGAGCAGTGTTTTACCGGTACCGGGAGGACCGACAAGTAAGGCACCTTTGGGAATTTTTCCACCGAGTGCTGTATATTTTTTTGGATTTTTCAGAAAATCCACGATCTCCATTACTTCCTGTTTTGCTTCATCCAGGCCAGCTACATCAGCAAAAGTGATATTGACTTTTGTGCCTTTATCAAAAAGCTGTGCCTTTGATTTACCGATATTAAAGATGCCACCGGGACCACCACCACCACCGGGACCACCTACTTTGCGCATCATCAGCACAAAAAGCAATGCGAACATCAGCAGCGGGAAGAGAAAATTAATGATCGGAGAAAAGAATTCAGGATCAGTAATCGGATCAACCGGTACCGGATGCACGTTTGGATTAGCCTGGAAATAAGTGTTCAGCATCTGCTGGTACTCATCCACTTTGGAATACCTGAACTGAAAATGCGGACCCTTTGAGTTGTACACATAAGTCCATTTATCACCAAGCAAATCCCTGTAAATGGGATTGGTAAGACTGTCCTTATTGATATAAACCCTTACAAGATCTTTATTCTTAACGGGTTCAATTTTAACGACATGGTTCTTGGAAAGCATTTCCTGCCTGAATTTCAATTCGGTGATATTCGTGGCATCCGGAGTAACTCCTTTCAAAACCTGATAACCTATCAGAAAAATTGCTACTAATGCATAAATCCAATAAATACTGAATCTCGGGCCTTTACGCGGTGATTTCTCATCTCCGTTCCCTGAAGACCGGTTGAAGCCTGGCATTCGGGATGGGTTCTTTTTATATTCTTCCTGTGACATTCTGATTCACGCTTGATTTACAATGTAATGATTAATTCTATCTGTTTGTTCAGTGCAGGGTTTTTTTAACGCTGCGAACCGTAGGCGGGGTATCATCAATTTCATCAACCACGGCGTCGCTCCACATTTCTTCCAACTGGTAAAACTTTCTTGTTTCCGTTTGAAAAACATGAACAACAACGTTGATATAATCTACCAGTACCCACTGAAGTGCATTATGCCCTTCATGATGGTAGGGATTTTCGCCGCAGTCATTTTTTACTTCCGTTTCGACAAAATCAGCAATGGCTTTCACCTGCGTACTTGAGCTTGCCTCGCATATAATAAAAAAATCTGCTGACGCCTCAGGTATTTTGCGCAGGTCCAGTGAAACTACATTTTCACCTTTTTTATCAAGAATTGCTTTGGTAATTACTTTCAGGATCTTGCTACTCCGGGTAAGACGGCTACCACTTCTTGTACGGGTAGCCAATACTGGTAATGATGTCAAATGGTTTCTATTTTACGTTATCTATTTGAAAGACGTGGTAATGTTGTTTTTGCTTTATTTATTGTGACCCATTTGCCGGAGTAAGATGCATTTCTTTAACAACTCCAGGAATATTTCTTAATAAATTGCTCAAAAATAGGAATTTATTCCCTTTTAAAGGCATGATTACAATCGGCAAACCTTTTATTGAATTACCTACGGTGGACAGCACCAACATTTATGCCATGCAACAGCTGCATGCCCGATTGGCAAAGCCCGGTACCGTTTACTTTGCCCATGAACAAACGGCCGGTAAGGGTCAGCGTGATCGTAAATGGATTTCTGACTCAGGTAAGAATCTGACGATGAGTGCCGTAATTGATGCCCCACAGCAAAATCCAGGCAATCAGTTTCCTCTGAGCTGCGCCGTGGCACTCGCCTGCTACGACTTTTTAAAAAATCTGGCGGGTGATGATACTGCCATCAAATGGCCCAATGATTTATATTGGAATGACAGAAAGGCAGGGGGTATTTTAATCGAAAATATCATCAGAGGAGACAAATGGATAAGTTCGGTTATAGGAATAGGCATCAATATTAACCAGTCACAGTTCGACAAACAGTTGAAAAATCCTGTTTCTTTATTACAGATAACCGGAAAAAATTTTAACATACCTTTTCTTGCCCGCGAACTCTGCAGACATCTCACTCAAAGGCTTTCTGACCCACAACTGGTGTACAGCAAATTATTGCTGGAGGAATATAATTCCAG
>JAATGW010000295.1 GCA_015654495.1 Chitinophagales bacterium | reverse complement strand
CCGCTCGCCGAAATCAACCAGGTGTGGTGAAGTGTACAGGCCTGTTTTATATCCTGCTGTTTGCAATATGGAAGAAAGCATATGGCTGACCGAGCCCTTGCCATTTGTACCTGCAATATGAATTGTTCTGAATTTTGATTGCGGATTTCCTAATGCTTCACACAAAGCGATCGTATTGGTAAGATCCTTTTTATAGGCTGCACTGCCGATCCGGCTAAACATTGGTAACCGATGATAAAGAAACTCCAGGGTTTGAGCGTAGGTCATGCGCAAATATAAGCAGCAGGGAAAATTGATCTGAAAAGCTTAATAAGAAACTTGTATGTATTATTTTGGGGTTCGCCAACTAAGTGGAGTGAAACTTTCGTATACCACATTTATAATATCCGAGTCTGGTGTTTTTATCTTTTCTGTACCGTTATTTTCTCTTTGGTTATGATGTTTTACACTTGGGAAGGCCTGCCTGGTTGAGTTATTTTTGTGATGATTGATACCGGTATTGATCCTCGTCCGCCGGCGGCGGAAGAACGATGTTAGCTAACATCTCCCTCGGGGGTTTGGATATTAGTGGGTGATCCGCCTGCGGTGGACCCAGGCTCATCCGCATATATCCATTCTTCAAAAATTGGTGGTGGTGGCGGGGGAGGGGAGGGGCCCGCAGGGAGGGCTGCTGAAAAATGAATCCGACGGAGTTGGACCAATCCGGGTGATTTAATATGCCTGACTCCCGTAACATTTTTACAAGTGCTGGTCATCATGTACAGAAACTTTAACTTCCGAATTCAAATTTGATGCACTTTTCGCGCACCTGAACTTCCGTCAATTCAGTGCCTCCTTAATAAACAACTAAACCAGCATGACTAATTAATTTTTGAGCCTGAAATTGAATATGATAGTGCCAAGCTGTTCATCGCTTCCGGTACTTACAGCATTGAGTTTAAGCTGACGTGCCTTTCTTAAGGCTATTTCACGCATTCCTGCGTCTGAGCTTGTCGATCCACGGGGTTGATAGGTCGCACTCAGAACATTACCGCTTTTATCAACCTTTATGTCGACTGCAATTTTTGCATTTTCGTTAAACTCATCTTCAAACGAGGGCATAGTTCTGAATGATCTCCCCTGCAATCCCTTTGAAATTGAAACACCGCTTTTTCCGCTGCCGCCATTGCCATTGTAACTGTCTGAATCAGGACTTCCGTTAATCTTGCCCTGGTCACCTTTACCACCCGCAACTCCCTGGTTTTTACTGCTATTCCAGGTATCCGCATTATTTCCACCTTTACCGGAACCATCACCTCCTTTATAGACATTTTTAGGTTTGGGAACAACAGGTTTTGGATTATCGACAGGCTGCGGCTTTTGCGTATTTGGTTTTACGGGAGCAGTATTTTCTTTTTCCGGAATTTTTTCAGCCTTTGGTACGGGCTTAACAGGCTTAGGAACAACAGCTTCCGGTGCTTCTTTATCATCATCGTTCGTCTCTACTTCTTTTGTTGGTTCAGCTGCAATCACCTGTGTTTTGGGAGGTGTATTTACTTCTTCTTTATCTGCAGCCGGAGGTTCAGGAATAAGAGGCTGTACATCCCCGGAGCCGGATTCACTGTTACCGAGGTTCACTTCGATACCTTCATCTTCGGGTATTGGTTGGGGCGCGGGAGGAGCCCATGAAATGATCAATGCGAGGAAAAGCAGCAGCCCGCAAATAACGCCTGTTATTGTTCCTGCTTTTATATTTTTCTGTTGTTCAAAATCGCTCATGATCGGATAATATCGTTACAAAACTAAGCTCTGTAATGTTAGGGTAAAGCAAAAGCTGCTACACGTTGAACGTTAAACGTTTAACGTTCAACGTATTCAGTTATGTGCAAAATCTGCTTCAAAATTTCCTTTAATGCGTTCAATCGGAGGATTGAAATAGCCGTATTTCAAATGCGGAAATTCTGCTTTTAATTCCTGCATGAGAGTAGCCATTCCTATTGCAGTACCGGTATCGCTCACATTTATCTTACCCAGGTACCAATCAGGATCAATATTAAAATTCCGCCATTGAATCATTTTCAGACCTGTTTCCCGAATGAGTTTTCGCAGAGCCTCATATTCCTCTTCACTGTCAGTCATTCCCGGAAATACAAAGTAATTTATCGATGTCCAGCCACCATAGCTGTTAACCACTTTCAGACTTTCAACAATGTCTTCAAACGAATAGTTATTTGGAAGATAGTATTTCTCATAAATAGGCTTACGGGCAGAATTTGTACTTACCCTGATTGAGTTGAGACCGGCCTCACATAGTTTTGAAACAGCATCTGGTTTTGAACCATTGGTATTTATATTAATACTTCCCCTGCCGGTATGTTTTCTGATTTCGGTTATGCTTTCACGAATGGTTTCCCACATCAGCAATGGTTCTCCTTCACATCCCTGCCCAAAGCTGACGATCGGGAAAGGTGCTGTTTCAAGATGGGGTACAGTAAATTCAACTATTTCTTCTGCTGTAGGTTTGAAGTTAAGCCTGTCCTGGGTGCTGGTAATTGTTTCATCCGAGGGCTGAAAAGAAATGCATCCGATACAATTGGCATTGCAGGCAGGTGAGGAAGGCACAGGACATTCCCAGCGACCGATAAAAAAGTTCCGCGCTGCGGGGCAATGATAAGTCAGACAACATTTTTCTGCCAAATGTTTTACAAGTCTGTTGTGCGGATAATTTTTTAAAATCGACTCAACCCCATGTTGTATTTCATTTTCATGGTAACCGGCTGCTTCCTGGCGTATATCCTCTTCGATTCTTAATGCCGTAACATAAAATGTATTATTAAACCAGCCTGCGGCTGTATAACAAAAAAGAGGAAGGGTTTCTGCTTCGGGTTTTGTTTCAAAAGCGGCAAGATAGAGACCGGTATGGGCAGGGGGTATAAAAGCCGCTACAGCCCAGCCTTTTTCACAAAGGCGCATTTCACCAGACCTTACATCAATACCTATTCCCCGACGATCCGGAAGTTCGTACAGTGACCCGCCATCGGGTAAAGGAATCCAGGCATCTGTTTCTACTTCAAAGGCATCCCATCCGCTGCGCCCTAATGCATAGAGTGTTTTGTCTTCAAAAATATTTCCCTTACCGTCAGAATACAAAAGGAACGGGGACTTGCGTAAAAAAGCCATGCGCGAAATTACAAAACAAATCCGAGGAGCGTACAGCAGGCGGCAATGCTGAATTTTGCCGCCGCAATTCTTTCAGCACTCATTTCATCCCAGATAATAATCACAATATTCCCTGACCATTTTTTCCTCTTCCGACGAAAGTTCGTTGCCGAACTGAAATTGAAATCTTTTGCCTGAGCGTGTCACAATATTGATTTCAAATGCACAGGTTTCCACTGTTTTTAAATCGATCCATGCAATAAAATGATCGTTCGGAAACCCGGGAATATTTATGCCCAGATGTTGTATTGATATATTTTCAGCATAGGCTGATTTT
>JAATGW010000258.1 GCA_015654495.1 Chitinophagales bacterium | reverse complement strand
CAAAGAGATGATCCAGAAAAGCTTCATTATTGAAGTTGGTGGGTAAATGACCCAATGCAGTATAAAATGCTCGGCCACCATCATAGTCATGATACCAGGCTATCGGGTGCATATTACCGTTATCATTGTTTTTCTTTGTGCCCCATTGAACCGCCGGGTTATAAGTTTTTTCGTCCACGGCAAGTATGTATCTAAGTCCGCCGATTTTTTCAGGGGTGAAGTCATACCATTCTTCGGTCCAGAGTTTATTATTCGCAAAGCCTTGCAGACCGGGGAAACCCGGGTCGAGTACATTGAGTTTTGCAGTCTGGTTAGCCGGGTGAACATTAAACATACGGCCAACGAGTTTTGTATACCATTCCCAGTCATATTCTGTATCAGATGCGCTGTGTATGCCTACAAATCCTTTTCCGGATTGAATAAAGCGCTCCATAACTTTTTGTTGGGCAGTATCAAAAATGTCGCCTGTGGTATTTAAGAAGATAATAACCTTAAACTGTTCCAGGTACTTATCATTAAACCCATTCGGGTTCTCGAAAAGCACAACATCAAAAAAATTCCGCGTACCCAGCTGCTGAAGCGCGAGCACACCAGCATGTAAAGATTCATGGTGCCAGCCTTTGGTGGTCGTTACCAGCAAGGCTTTAAATTGTTTTTGTGCATTTGCTGAAAAAGAAAACAAGAGTTGAAAACTGAAAAGAATGATAATGGCAAAGCGGGCTGATTTCATATCTGTCGGTTAAAAGTGATAATTGAAATGGCTGAATCGGGAGCAGTTTAAACTGCCTGAATGAAAATAGGATTTTTTTCCGGGCTCTTACACAGGAAATAATTTTGCTTCTGCGAAACAGATTGAGCTGGCATGAGTTTTATACAGCTATCTGAAACAAACTACATGAAATCCCTGTCTAAACTTAGTATCTTATTATTTTTGATGTTTTTCTCGTTTAGCTCCTGCGAACTGGTTGGTGGCATCTTTAAAGCGGGATTTAATACGGCAATTTTTTTAGTGGTTCTGATAATAGTCATTATTCTCTTTTTTGTTTTCCGTGGCCGGAAAAAATGAATTCAACAATCCGATTAATTGCGGCGGATCAGGTGGGCGGTGTGAAAATATTTTTCCTCAGAATTTTTATTTTCCCTTCAATTTATTTCCATCATTAAAATTTATGACTTCCGCATATGCTTTTTTAGGCGCCAGATCTTTATCAAATAACAAAGGATAGTTCTTTCTTCCGCGAACAGGAAAATTGTCCAGCCAGCTTCGGCGATCAGAAATATTCCAGAAAGTAACACCGCTGATATTAGCCGCGTATTTTCTGAATAATTCAAAAAAATCACGGTATTTTTCGAGTTGCAATTGTTCCCTTTCCGGCGTGAATAACGTGGAGGTATCACCGCTTTTTCTCCAGGAACTGGTATCTGAAGGGTATACAGAAATGTCCAGTTCCGTTATCTGCAGCGTTACAGGTAAGGTTGAATAAAGCCTGAGGGCGCTGTCCAGTTGCGCCTTCGACGGTGAATAAATATTATAATGCGCCTGCAGTCCGAGTCCGTGTACCGGTACACCTTTTTCTTTGAGTTCTTTGATCAGCCGAAAAATCTTTTCCCTTTTTACAGGATTCGTTTCATTGTAATCATTATAAAACAACAATGCATCGGGATCGGCTTCGTGTGCAAACTGAAATGCTTTGGAGATATATTCCTCACCACAGATTTTCAGCCACAATGATGGTCTGAGATATTCATCCGGCTTGTCACTGATAGCTTCATTAACCACATCCCAGGCATAAATCTTTTCCTTGTAGCGGCCCACCACTGTAAAAATATGTTCGCGTAGCCTGGCTATTAATACTTCCCTGGTTACTTCGTTTCCGGCTGAATCTTTAAAAAACCAGACAGGCGTTTGATTATGCCAGCAAAGGGTATGTCCGCGGATCTTCATCCTGTTCTTTTCGGCAAATGCAACAATTGAGTCCGCGCCATTCCAGTAATATGATTTTTCCGTGGGGTGGATCGGGCCCATCTTCATCGCGTTCTCAGCAGTGATGCTATTGAACTGCCCGCGGATCAATTCTGCTTCGTCAGTCTGCAATGCACGGGGAGATACGGCAACACCGATTGGAAAAAAAGATTTATATCTGCTGCTGAGTCCGGCTGCGACCTTCGATGGCGGCTGGGCTATGGAATGTGAACTCAGGAAGATCATGGCAAGCGTGAGGTATTTCATTTGAACGGCGGTTAAATTATTTTGCTGATATGAATCTAAGAATGAATTTTTGCAATCGGTTGCAATTTTGGGTGAAAATCCGGATTTTTATTGTTTTAAAGGTTTCTGCATCCTTATTTATCGCTTTATTAGTTTAATT
>JAATGW010000138.1 GCA_015654495.1 Chitinophagales bacterium | reverse complement strand
GAATGACGGGATGATGAAGACTTACGCGATGTTTTTTTATCCCGCCTGCTTTCCGGCTCTCCTTACCGGCAAAAGAAGGAAGTTATATAGTAGGAGGCAGTAGGCAGTAGGCAGTAGAGAACAGCCGGCGTTTGGAGATTATATGCCTAAGCATCTAACGCGGTTTCTGTTACTGTTTCTGTTTCCCTTTTTTCCTCTTCCTCTTTCTCTTCTATCTTTCTTTCGCTTTTCCGTTAGCCCGAATAACTCAAAACCATGTACCAAAAGCCCGGAAGTCTCGCTTAGGGCTTAAAACTTCGGGGACCTGGAACGTATAACCTAAAACGTATAACCTAAAACTTACAACATATAACCTGATAACTTGATAACCTAATAACCTGACAACCCTTTCTGTTTCTGTTTCTGTTCCTCTTTCTCTAGCTCTTGCTTCAATAATTCCGTCTGCTGACTGATTTCATCATTCTGCTCAATTATTCTGCTGGTTATACATTGACATGTTTCTAAAGAATTGTATGCGGATAATTTTATCCTGTCAATATCGAATTACAATCAAAAAAAGTTAAAATGAAATTCACAGGAATTATTGCATTGTTCATTACAGTGCTGGCAGGCTTTAGCTCATGTAAAAAAGATGAAACACAAAAACCAGGCAACCTTCAGGGAGTTTGGAAAGGAAATTTTACAGTAGATCCTTCGCCGGACAAAGGATTCTTCAGTCTGAATTTTAAAGCGAACGGTGTATTGGAAGAGTTGAATTCGTCAGGAGTTGTAAAAGGTTCCGGGGAATGGGAGATGGATAACAACAACATCATTACCGGAACTTATACTATGCTTGACACCGGTAATGAATATTCAATTGTCGGCGCATATTACCCGCAGCAGAATAAGATTTTAGGCAACTGGGGATGGGATGATAGTGCAACAAACGGAGGCACTTACGAACTCTCACGTTAGCATAAAACACCTCCGGGGTCTTAGACCTCGGAGGTGTTTTTGGCGAGGTTGGCCATACGAGGTGCTGATCAGCTTTAATCAACAGCATACCTGAGTCCCGCTTTGTCCCGAATTGCATCCAACACCTGCATCAGCTCAAGGCTGTCGCTAAGCGACATAACCGGGCTTTCGGTTAGCCCTTTTCGTAAGCATTCATGCGCATGCCTGATCTGGTACTGATAGCCCCAGCCTTCTTCTTTATCAAAAGGAATATTTTCTTTACTGTCTGCACGGCCGGGGAACCAGGAGATGGAAGTAGATACCGGTTCGTAGAACCTGGAGTTGAGTTTTATTCGTCCGCGTTCGCCGTTGATATCTGCTTCTGTTCCAAGGTTGGTTAGGAAACTGGATAACAACTGGGCAAAACTTCCATCTTTATAACGGAACACCACAGCCATCTGTTCATCAACTCCTGAATCGGATTCTTTCATCCAGGCATCAATTTCATCCGGAACACCCAATACCGATAAAGTGAGAAAAACATTGTATATGCCAATATCCATCAAAGTGCCGCCACCGAGTTCGGGTTTAAATAATCGTTGCGGAAACGACGGGTCGGTTGCAAACCCGAAATTGACCTGCATACTCCGGATCTTTCCTAACCGGCCCTCATTTACCATTTTCATTGTTGTAAGATAATGAGGAACAAATTTTGTCCACATCGCCTCCATCAGAAAAGTATTATTTTATCTCGCACATTCGATCATTTCTGATACCTGTCTGCTGTTCAATGCAAAAGCCTTTTCGCAGAGCACCGCTTTTTTATGCTCCAGGCAAAAAATAGAATGGTCCCTGTGCAGGCCATGAGGAGTAGCTACATAAATGATGTCTACTTCTGGATTGTTTACAAGGTCATCATAACTGCCATGGATATGCTTTGCAGGAAATTTTTTTGCGAATTCCCTTGCATTATCGACTGACCTCGATGCTACTGCCGAGAGTATTCCACCACCTGCGTGTTTCAGATCGTTGGCAAATTTATGCGCAATCCTTCCGCAACCCAGAATGCCCCACCTGATATTGTTCATTTTTTTGATTTTGATGAAATTAGATAATAGTCATAGTTCATAGTTCATAGTTCATAGTTCATGGTTCATGGTTGATAGTTCATAGTTCATAGTTGGAAGTTCATAGGTTCTGGTCCGCAGTGCCGGACAGGCAGGAGGCAGGAGTAATGAGGCAAAAGAAGTCTAAAGTCAATAGATAGTAGCCAGTAACATTACAATAATTTATTTCTATATTAATTTGTAACAATTAGAAACCCGGATGAACTGGTACCGGCTGTTTCTTCTGCCTACTGCCTACTGCCTACTGCCTTCTGCCAATCTATGAACTATGAACTATCAACTATGAACTATCAACTATGAACTAATTTCCTATTTTTATTTTCAATCTCAAACCATGTTCGCTACAAACATATATATAAAAAGAAGACAACAATTACAGGAACAGATTGGCTCAGGGATCCTTTTGTTTTTTGGAAACGAAAACAGCGGTATGAGCTATCGTGATAATCATTATCATTTCAGGCAGGACAGCAGTTTTCTGTATTTTTTTGGTATTGATCTTCCCGGGCTTGCAGCGACTATTGATGCAGCTACTGGCGAAACCTGTATATACGGAAATGAACCAACAATTGATGACCTGGTCTGGACGGGACCTGTTACAGCTTTGGGTGAACTAGCAGAGGGAGTAGGGGTTAAAATTATCAAACCCTTATCGCTCCTGGCAAAAGACCTTTCCGCATTAAAGAATAAGCATAACCGTATTCATTGGTTACCACCATACAGGCCAGAAACAGTTCTTAAAATTCATGAACTATTGGATGTTGAAACGAATGTGGTTGAACTTCTGGCTTCGGAAGCTTTCATAAAAGCCGTTGTAAAACAGAGATCAGTTAAATCACCGGAAGAACTGGCTGAAATAGAAAAAGCGGTTAACCTTACCGGTGATATGCTTATGATTGCGATGAAAGTTGGCAGGGTGAATATCAGGGAATCTGAAATCGCAGGAGCTATGCGTGGCTCCGTGATCGCGAAAAACACAGATCTCGCTTTTCCGACAATACTCACTGTGCGTGGTGAGATTCTGCACAATCATTATTCTGATGCAGTCGTTCAATCCGGTCAGTTGATACTGGCAGATTGCGGAGCTGAATCAGCTATGCACTATGCAGGGGATATGACGCGTACATTTCCTGCGGACAAAAAATTTTCTGATCAGCAAAAAGAGATATACCAGATTGTTCTGAATGCATTCCGCCACGGCGCCGGGTTTTTAAAACCGGGTATTCTTTTTCGTGATGTGCATTTGAGTGTTTGCCAGCAGCTGGTTGAAGGTTTAATACAACTAGGCATTATGAAGGGAGACAGTGCTGAGGCCGTTGAAGCTGGTGCACATACCCTGCTTTTCCCATGCGGGCTTGGCCATATGATGGGCCTGGATACACATGATATGGAAAATCTGGGCGAAAAATATGTGGGTTATACAGAAGATCTTATTCAGAGCAAAGAATTCGGACTAAAATCCCTCCGCCTCGGACGTGCTTTAGAACCTGGATTCGTACTCACTGTTGAACCCGGCCTCTATTTTAACCCATTCCTGGTGGATCGTTGGGAGCAGGAAAATAAGAACGGATCGTTTATTAATTATGATCAACTCCGCCACTACCGGGATTTCGGGGGTATAAGGGTCGAAGAAGATTTTATTATAACTGAATCAGGTGCCGATAAAATTGGTAAAAATATCCCGATCGAAATTGACGAAATAGAGAACTACCGTGAGTAAACGTTCAACGTTGAACGTTCAACGTCGAACTCACTTCGTCCTTCGTACTTCGGCCTTCGAACTTCAAAAAATACCTGAGTCTGTATGCATTTATTGCTGTTTCTCCGAGGTGGTCGGTTAGGCGATGATTGACATAAGCACCTACAACGGCTCCGATCCCCGGAACAAGCTGTAATAGTTTCGCGAGATCTATATAGTCGCGGTACTCCTGCTGAAATGTCCGCCAGTCTAAAGAATTCAGATCCTCCGGTAATTCAGGTGCGGCTGCCCATGCGGCAATTTTGCTGTAAACCAGATTGCGATGCTGCTGGCTGGAGAAACACAATTGAAAAATAGCGAGGATATACAATCGCTCCCTGGTATCTTTCACATCATAACCATAGAGCGCTGCAATTTCAATCAGCATCTTCATTTTTATGCTTAGCCAAAGCGGAAAATCGGCAAGTCCCAATAATATCCCACCGGCACCAGTGATCGCACCTTCCGCTGCTGCTGTATTCTTGTATAGTTTAATTTTACCCCGAACCTGTTCTTCCCGACCTTCAAGGTCTGTTCCTGTGAGTGGTGGCGGAGTGATCAATTCTGCTCCTGTCATCATCCCTTTTACTGTTTCGCGGATAGCGGCAGTAATCACTTCATGTACTTTCTCAGGTATATAGGAATTTATTTTTGTCTGCAGTCTTTTTGACACACGTGCCCGCATGGAAGGTTTTCTCTGCATCTTTTGTTGCCAGATCCTGAGGTCCATTGAAGCTTCTTTTTCATATCGGTTGATCACATCCATAATATTATAACAACAGATTTAATTGTTGAAGGTTTCAAACAGATAAAGAATATAGTGAATAAGTTGCTTTTCATCGGGGAAATGGATAGCGAATGGCTATCATTTAACAATAAAAACAATACAATTCAGGGTTTTTTTACACATCTTGTGTATAACTGTTTTTCTTTGAAGCCCGCGCCGGTATTGGGTTTCAGAAGGGCAGGGTTTTTGTGAATAATTTGGGAATAATAATGAAGCCCCGCTGCCTTCCGCGAGCTGATTTGGAAACCTGTTCTGTTATATTTGCCTCCATTACTTTAAAAAACGAACGAATAGTGAGACTAAAGAGTTTAGAAATAAAAGGATTTAAAAGCTTCGCTGACAAAACCACAATTAATTTTGACGAAGGCATTACCGGTATTATCGGCCCTAATGGCTGCGGCAAGAGCAATATTGTAGATAGTATCCGCTGGGTAATCGGAGAACACAAGATCAGCAATCTCCGAAGCGAGAACCTGGAGAGCCTAGTATTTAATGGTTCCCGTTCAAGAAGCGCCAGCGGTCTGGCAGAAGTGAGCCTCACATTTGAAAATACCCGTAATCTTCTGCCGACAGAATTCAATACTGTTACGGTTACCCGAAAATTTTATAAGAGCGGTGAAAGCGAATATCGGCTGAACGACGTACAATGCCGGTTGAAAGATATTCATAACCTCTTTCTCGATACAGGTGTGAGCACCGACAGCTATGCTATTATCGAATTGGGAATGGTGGACGATATCATAAAAGATAAGGACAATAGCCGTCGTAAGATGCTGGAGCAGGCTGCAGGCATTTCCATCTACAAAACAAGAAAGAAAGAAGCCCGTCTCAAACTCGATGCTACCGAGCAGGACCTGAACAGGATAGAAGATCTTCTTTTTGAAATCAATAACCAGCTGAAAATGCTGGAAAGCCAGGCCAAAAAGGCGGAGAAATATTATGAGATCCGCAAAGCTTATAAAGTTGTAAGTGTTGAGCTGGCAAAAGCAGCGCTGGAAGGATTCAATCTAACCTATAGAGATCTTACTGAACAGCAGCAAACGGAAACAGATCGCAAACACCAGCTTGAGGCCACGATTGCATTGGAAGAAGCATCAGTTGAACAGGAAAAACTGGGCTTTGTGGAAAAGGAAAAAGAACTGCAGCGGATGCAGCATTCGTATAATGATTTTCTGGGTCAGGTGCGTACACGTGAAAGTGAGAAAAGTCTCGCAAAACAAAGGTTACAGTACCTGCGTGAACGTGGTCAGTCGCTGCAGGATTTTCTGCAGAAAGCCGAAGG
>JAATGW010000534.1 GCA_015654495.1 Chitinophagales bacterium | reverse complement strand
CGTATCAGTAAACATATTCCCCATGCGCCTGTTCTCCTTTAATCTTTTATCCAGTTTGCTTTGTATTCCCTGAGTTTAAGATCCATTTTCTGAAACACAATTTCGCGGAGCTGGCTGAGCTGCTTCATTTCCAAACCCGCTACATCTATTGGGTCAAGGAATACGGCTCTGCATTTTCCCGGCGTCATCGTGAAAATATGCCTGTAATGCATGCGGTCGTAGGTATCAAGAAAAAGTACCGGCTGTATGGTGGTTTGGGTTTGAATAGCTACCCTGAAAGCGCCATCGTAAAAGTCTTTCAGCGGATGATGCGTCAGATTGAAAGTTCCTTCAGGAAAAATCAGAATAGAAATGCCTTTTTTCAAAACCGATTTTAATTGCCGGATACTTTTAGCGCGATCCTCTGCACTCGATCTTTCGACCATAACCACACATACTTTATAAATGAATCCGAAAACTGGTATTTTGCTCATCTCCACTTTTCCCAGCGGGCGGAAGGGTTGCCGGAACGCTTCAATAATAATTGCGGCATCCAGGTAGGAAATATGATTAGCTATAAAAATATACTGCTTTGCCGGATCAGGTTTATGTTCATAGATTCTTTTGAAAAACACCCCGATCATGGGAAACCATATTGCCGACCAGACCCGGAGGATATGGTAAACAAAATTCCCACCTTTCACTTTCCCCCAGAATGAAGCGACAAAAATAGCCGGGAAAAAAAAGAGCATAAGGATAATAAAAGTAGAAATCGCATAAACGGTATACAATATCCTGAAAGGCCAAAGTAAAAAACTCATCTGTTATATTTCCGCGGTGATGCTGTCTATCTGCAATCGCATTTCCATTCTTTTTCCAGGTCGATGCATGTAATAACAACCATCCCCCTGGAACTTGCAGCAAATATAACCCGAAGATGCTGACCATCATTACTGAAACCCTCCACCGCGAATTTGGGATCGGGTTTGCCATTGGGATCCGATCTGGATGGATTGAGCTTCCCGTTTTGAAGGATCGCTTCAATTTCCGCTTCCGTAATATCCCGGCATCCCATTCTGCATTTCGCATGTTTTGTAAAGATCAGTGGCCTGAGGCTACGATCAAATTTCTCCGTGACAGAATAATCCCTGTTTTCCCGTGAATTTTCCCGCCGCCCGGAATTGAAAGTCCGGAAAAGCGTAAAGGCAAGCATTGCCAGAACGATGATCAGAAAGAAGGCTTTTCGGCGATTCATATTTAGGTTATAGGTTTTACGTTATACGTTCTACGTAAAACGTATTTTGTAGAACGTTCTAAGTTGAATGGCTTTCTTCCGTTTTTTAGGGAGAAATGCCGCAAAAGCTCCTGTCGACAGACTGGTTTAAAGATAGAGGTAATATTTTCTCTTTCGAATCAAATCCCCTGAGCTGATATCAGTTCATGACGTTTTCCGCCTGGAAGGTTTGGCGGCCTGATCTCTGGCGTTAATTCTAAAAATCGGGGAAGGATTTCAAATTATGAAAGTCATCGGTAAACGATTTCACAATACTGAACAAATGGATAGCGAGCCCCAGGAAATGGGGATTCCCCTGTATGAAAGGTTGTGATAAGGCTGATCAATGAACTTCCTCTTTCTATATAATTCATTACTATCTGCTTAGTGGCGGTTGTCAAAATAAGCCGATCCTTCCCTTTATGGGTCAGCAGCACCTTCCTATATTTTACCTGATTATTTTGGGAATCAAGATATTCAGATATTCTTCCATTTTCAGAATAGGAAACTTTCAGATATTCACTTTCTTCAAAGTTTCTGTAATACGTAAGTCGTCCTTCACTATCGTATCCATATTCATAATGGAAATTCTCCTGATCCGTACAATCTTCCAATCTTGTTCCTGGATTTCTTATACTTTCATTAAAAATCAATTTGCGAACTGAATTAAACTTTGAAGTTGCAACAGAAATGGTATCGGCAATGCCATCATAGTTCATTATTTTAATTGTAGTTACAATGCTATCAGTGTTCTCGATCCTGGAAGAAGATTGATATTTTAATAGGAATGCTTCATCATCCGGTTTCTGTTCCGTATAACCAGCATATGCCCCAAACCTGCTGTAATTCAGGATCTTTATCACTTCACCACTGCTATCATAATAAACCGAAGCGGAATAATCACCCAATTGTGCAAAATTTGTTTTTTGTATAATATGGCCAGAAGAATCGAATCGATAAAAAGAAAGTGTATCACCAAAAGCATTTTTGTCCCCAGGAGCATACTTTTTGTAAGGATCCCAATCTGATTCATGCCGGATAATGTAAACCGTATCGAATTTTCTTTTTCTTATTTCTTCCAGATTGAAGTAGGGAATTTCTTCAGCGGAGTTTAATCCAGGGCTAAACTCTTACCATGCAAGAGGAGGCAAAGGTTTTATCTGCGAGAACAACGAATGACAATCAAAAATTAAAACTGAAAGCAGCAATGATCTGAAAATAAAAAGCATTTATTGAAGGTCTTTAACCAGGTGAGCTATTCGTCGATCCTCCACTAAAACTGCCTGAACTCAATAAATGTTGTTTTGGCAATTTGTTAAATATTTAGTTTGATTTCCTTTATGCTCCACGTTACACGTAGAACGTATAACGTTGAACGTTTAACGTTGTACAGTTTTTAGAACTTCGTCTTCTCAACCTTATCATGGTAATTAAGGTACATCGCCAATGCAGCAGATCCATACCATGGAAAAAGATCGACTTCAAATATTCCGCCTTTTATTGAAGGATCAGATTCTGCGAATGCTTTTGCCTCATTCATATCGCTCGTATTTAAAATAAAAATCCCGCGATAGTTCTTGTCATTTTTCCCGAATGGTCCTGCAACAATCAGTTTACCCTGACTGACCAGCTTTTTGATATTCTGCATATGACCATTCAACAGACTGTCTGATGTTTTCTTATCAAGCGAATTTTCTTTTGATTTCAAAATTACCAGGGTGTACATCTTCATTCCATATTCGTCTGCGCCCAATGAATCGGCCAGTGCTTTGTTGTACTTAGGATTTGAAGACTGGGCGGAAAGCTGAATAAGTAGAAAGCAAAAAAATGTGGTGAATATTGATTTCATATAGAATGAGTTGAAATATGATTCCAGACAAGATAACCGTTTTATAAAACACTGAATAACCTGGCCGGACGAAGCTGGAATTTGAGCCGACGAATTTAGTCGGGAGTCTTGTGAGTCGGGAGTCGGGAGTATGGGGTTGTCAAATCAGATGCCATACGACTGGACGGCGCTGACTTTTCGGCTTTTGACTTGTACTGACTCTCGACTCCCGACTCCAGACACCAGACTTCTTTACTATCTTCGCGCCCATGTTAGAAGCCAGGTCAGTCGCCTTTCACACTTTGGGTTGTAAACTGAATTTTTCAGAAACTTCCACCATTTCCAGACTCCTGGAACAGGAAGGTTTTGAAAAAAAGTCATTTGACGATCCGGCCGATGTATATGTGATCAATACCTGCTCTGTAACAGATAAT
>JAATGW010000018.1 GCA_015654495.1 Chitinophagales bacterium | reverse complement strand
GATCGTGTGACAATCAACAGTGAGTCCGATTGTTTTTGACGATTTGCCACTCAGGGAAGTAACCATTGGTTTTGAACAGAAATCTCCTGCCTGTTCAAGGATCTGTATTTCAGGGTACACGTTCTGGTCAACTGCGCTACAGCCTGTGATGAGGATATAATAAGTTCCGGGTTCAACACATTGCTGACTCCAGTAGCCATTGTCATATGGATAGCTTGTTGCAGTTCTGAATTTTAATCCTTTGGAAGTTGAATCGCCGGGAATGGATTCCTTGAAAAGCTGGAGATAGTAGTCGCCGTAATTCTGCTGATCCTGAATTACTGCACGATAGCGGATATTTCCAATTGTAGTTGTTGTGAATTTATACCATAACGTCTTCTGACAGTTGTAACTGGATATCGGATCGGTAAGATCTCCTGTTGCGCATGTAAAATTATCAAGCGCACCTTTTTTTGTGCCGGAGTTTATTTCACCGATATTGCTTGCCTGGAAATAATGATCAAATTTTGTAGGGACTGTTGTTGCTGAATCCACCAGCACTGAAACTTCCACCTGGTGGTTCGGACTCATCAGGTGTGCATCTGCATATGGGTAGGGATTGCGGTTTTCGACCAGGATATAGTAACGCGTAGGTGTAAACGCACAGGGTTCCACATAAAAATCCACATCCTGGTACGAATCGCAATAATGATAATAAAGGTTATGACGAATAAATGTCAGTCCCTGCAATTGGGTTGAATCCACTTCACTGCCTGCTCTAAGCTGATCGAAAGGAATTTTAGCGTCAGCATCTGATTTGTAAATTGAATAGGGATACTGATAGGTTTTTCCTGCGGTCATATTCTGTACCCGCACTCTTACTGTACCTGGCTTATCAATAACAAATGTGTACCATAGGTTGCGGCGGTCAATATTGTTTCCTTCGGGAGCTTTTGAATTATCCGTATGTAATGAATTGTTGTTTTTATCGAGGTAGATTTTATCATTATACAACGAATAGCAAACCGCCTGATCGGGATCTTTTTCTCTGGAACCGGTAGAGCAGTAGAAGAAATCATTACTTGGTGCACGACCTGAGTTCAGTGGATTTACATCTCCTTTTTTCCCGTTGTGCCAGATGCTGTCAGCTTTTACAATACCAAAATCATATGCATTATTTGCATGATCAAATCTGGAGTATCCGATTTTATCAATGTATATAGTTGGTGTTACGTTATGACAGTAGGCCCTCGATTCAGAGAAAATCACCAGGGTATAAGTGCCGGGCTGCAATTTGCAAATCTGGATTAATCCCTGTTTTCTTAAGCACTCCTGAATTGGTTTTTCAGTGATCATCTTCGAACTGTCTTTACGAACATCGAAGCCAAACAGTTTTCCCCAATAGCCCCTGGTATCGATCTGCAGATAGCTTTCCTGTGTAGTAGTGAAAACATAGTAAGCCACATGTTTCATATCTGCTGCGCAGGCTTCGATGGGATGTTTTGAAAATGGTGTATCAGGGATACAATTGAAATTTTCTGTCTGTAATGTATAGTTCTGAAAAGTGACCGGATACGCTGCAGTGGATCCGGTTTGTGCTGCCCACTGGATCAGGTAAGGTTTTTTTGTATTGGTATCAATAGACGCTTTAAAAGGTCGGTTGAATTTCGGCAGGGGGCATGCCTCGCTTAATGTAATAGTAAATTGTGTTGGCAGTCCGATCATAGAAGTCTGGCTGCCATTTTTCATTACCGCATCTTCATAACTGCCCCCATAGCCTGATGTTACAAGGGTATACCAGCCAGGTTCAAAAGGATTACACTGATCAGTAATTGCGCCACTGCTGAAACAGCTGCTCCATCCCGGTGCCGGCGAAAGTTGTTCAATTCCATCTGTAGCTTTTCCTTTAAACAGTGTAAGTGAACCATTATAATTCTGATAGTATCCCACACCGATAGAAATGCTTATCAGCGATGGCTTGCTGATATAGAATTGCCGGAATATAAACTTGGTAAATTCAGATCCGCATTTGTTCAGATCTTTCATTAAGTGATCATTATCGTAGCAACTGAAAGTATCCACATCGCTTGTGAAACTCAGTGACCCGTATTTGCCTGAAGAATCCCAGAGACTGCCCAGGTTCTGCGCAGTGGCCGGTGTAAAATGTTTTGTTTTGTAACTGGATGGTGTAAGCGAAGCGCTAACAGCCTGACCTATAAAATCAGGTCCGCCAAATTGTGCATAGGTATATGTGCCGGGAGTTACACAGGCCTGCTGATTGGCGGAACTGTACCAGATACAGTTACTCCATTTCTGGAGCCCGGTGATTCTTTGCGGGAAACTGTGTTTGTTCTGTGCGGCTGCCAATGCATTTGCATCACCTTTGTATAACATGGAATAGGGTATGGAGCCACTTGTAAAATTCAAAGCCATACTATCGGCAATAACAAAGGTGCGGTACACAACTTTTGTTGTATCGTTTCCGTAGTTGCAGATCGTTCCGGCAGGAAGTACCGTATTGGCACAACCGAAAGTGTCGACCTCTGCATCATAAGTAACCCGGTTTTTTAATGCCTTCATCGTTCCCCCTGACTCATTCATCTGATCGACTTTCCCGTTTGCCGCCAGGGACCATTTATTGGCCGAGTTACCTGTTTTTGCAGTAATCCCGAGGTACACGGTTCCGCCGAGACTGCTTTTAAGGCAGAGGGGATAATTGTTTGTACTAAAGCTGCCGGATGAAAAATCGTTCAGCGGCCTGAGTGTATCTGCTCCACTGATCTGGATTACATAATCACCGGGATCAAGGCATGGCAATGCGCCATTGTATAAATAAGATGCAATGAGGTTGGCAGGTTTGAGATCCGCACAATCGCCGGTAAGCGATTGTTTATATATCTGCAGGTATAGTTGCGGGCCGCAATAATTCTGGTATGCCCATATCTGCAATGTTGATGTTGACTTGATGGTAAAACTGAAAAACGTACTGAGATTATATTTCTGACTATTGGTGCTGATTCCATTTTCAGGCATTATTGCAGCACAATCGTGTTCACTATGCCTGCTGTTGCATGCAAGCTGATCGGTGTATGAATGGCTTTCGCCTGAAATACTTGCCGTGAGTACTCCGATTTTATTTGGTGTTGGAAATGGCGTGACGGGATTATGCCCTTTTGTTGGTTCAGTGCCGTCCCATGCCAGAACAAGGCGAAGGTTTTCTGTATAATCTTTATGATAGATAAGTTGAATGGTATAGGTCTTGTTGAATTTCAGATCGCCGCAACCATATACTTTTCTGCCAAATCCATAATAGCCACTTACAAGACTATCGCAACCGCCAACCTGGGTAAGGCCTCCGGTTCCCAGCGTTGTAACATCACCTTCGTACAATCTGTAACCGATCACATTTCGCGGCGGATTATAAACTGTTTGCTGTGGCCCCGCCCAAACACTGAAGTAGTCAAAATAATCCGGCGTAGTGAAAGTGTGCCAGGAGCTTTTTGTGAAATCTTTGAAAGAAGTATTTGGTAAACAAATCTCAGCAGCGTTGTCTATAGACTGGCACTCAACTATAAAATCGGAAACCGTAACGCGGTTATTAGAAACCTTTCCTATTTTCTGTGCAGTTTTTGGTTTGTCATATACTGCGCCTGTTGTATCTGCAATATCGAGCGTGATGAATATGGGGCCGTCTGCATTATTGTTACTGCTCACCTGTATGAGGTAATCGCCTTTACCAACGCATGGATGTTGTGTCCAGCCAAATGTTTCGATGGGTGTGAACTTGGTATAGAGGTCGTCTTTACCTGGGAGACATTCATTGGTTTTGAATACAGCAAAACCAACATTTCCTGCCTGAATCAATTTTCCGGGCTGGCTAAGACTTACGCGTACTGCGCGTGTTGTAGGTAATGAGAACTTATACCAGACTGTTTTCTTATTAATGCCGCCGGTTACGAAAGAAGGTGCTGAAAATTCGCCTGTCTGGATGGTTGCATGAGTCAGATCAGATTCTCCTGATTTGAAAGTGCCCAGATCAAACCCATTATTGGTAATAGGAATAGCAATGGCTTTACTGCACTCGTCATTCAGCAGTTGTGCTAAACTGGTAGTTGAGAGAAATGCAATAAGGAAAACAGTGCTGAGAGTTCTGCAAATTATTTTTTGCAGACTTCTGCCACCTGTATGGCGGATGCTAAACAGAGTTAACCTAAGGGTAGTAGGGTACATTCAGATACGTCTTTCAGGGTTTCGGCAGTAAATGATAATTACTGCAGGGTGCATCAGAGAATAGGGATCAGTCGGAACGGAATTTCCGCGGATAGATGGAGTGGGAGAATATTCGGAATTATATAAGGTCGCTGCCCTTGCAGACAGAAGTTGAAATTATCAGAAATGAAATGTTGATTTTAGAAAGGAGCAGGACTGTTAAAACAATGTAAAAATAATTTTCATATTTCAATAATGCAAGTCATTGGGGAAATTAGTTCACAGTTTTTACCAGGTGCTTTTAATCAGCACTTTACGATGTATGTAACTCCTTCTTTTGCGAGTTCAACATCAGGAAACACGAGTTCGGCTTCCTGCCTGAATGCATCGAGGGTTTCATATTTACTGCTGAAGTGGCCGAGCAACAGTTTTTTCACCCCTGCGCTTTGAGCAATTGTCGCTGCTTCTTTTGCGGTGGAATGGAATCTTTCGCGGGCGCGCTCCCGCATTTCGTCCAGGTAAGTCGCTTCATGATAAAGTAGTCCGCAGCCCTTTACAATCTCTGCAATCGTTTCTTCATATGAGGTGTCTGCGGTGAAGGCATAGGAGTATGACGGTGGGGAAGGTTTTGTAACCGTTTCATTTTTTATAAGGATGCCTTCTGGAGTAATAAAATCTTCACCTTCTTTCAGCTGGGGATAAAAACCGGTAGGCACACCCGCCAATACGGATTTCTCGGGATCGACCTTCCTGGGTTTTGGTTTTTCCCTGAACAGAAAGCCCCAGCAGGGAATCCTGTGCCTCACTTTAAAACTGTGTACTGTGATTTTTCGTTCATCGAGCAGCAGTCCGGGTTCACCCAGTGGATGAAATACCAGCTGGTAGGAGAGATTTGCCTCGGCCACTTTAAACTGCAGATCAAGAATTTCTTTGAGTGGTGCAGGTGCGTAAAGATGCAATGGCTCTGTACGGCTGGTGAGATTATAACTGTTCAGTAACCCTGGAAGACCGAAATAATGATCGCCATGCAGATGAGAAATAAAGATATGGTTGATCCTGCTCCGGCGGATCTTATACCTGTTCATCTGGATTTGGGTGGCTTCACCACAGTCAACAAGAAAGAGATGATCTTCGGTTGTAATCACCTGCGAAGTCGGATGCCGGTCATGCATCGGCAGCGCAGAATTATTTCCCAGTATGGTTACAGCCAGCATAGTTAGTTTATAGTTCGTAGTTCTTAGTTCTCAGTTCATAGTTCATAGTTCATAGTTCGCAGGAGGTTTAAAGCCGGCCGGCAGGCAGGTTCAACGTTTAACGTTTAAAGTTGAACTTCTTCAGAAGTCTCCAAGTTCCCTTTCAATCTCTTCCATCTGCACAATATCCCAGGCTTCGGTTTCAGTTGGTGTTGTGTTCAGCAATTCCAGGATGGCATGTTTATCCAACCATTCTTCCACGTCCGGCTGTATGCAACATAATACAAAAGAATGTTGCTGTTCATAGGATCTTTGTTGTTCCGCAGCAATAAAAGCAGCGGATCCGGCATCCAATGTTTCAATGGCCCCGAGGTTAATGATCAGATTGCTGATACCGTTTTCACGTAATTTATTCAGAATGGAGGCGAATTCTTCTGTCATATTGCCAGAAAAAACAGGATCAAGTATGGTTATGACATGAAATTTTTCTCTGGTATCAATTTTGACATTCATCAACTCTGGTATTTTAGCTTGTGCTTTTTTGAATTGAATCTGCATTTCCTCAATGGAAAGGATCGCTGGTCTTTCACCGTTCGCCAGCATATATAACTAATTGACACCTACCATACAATAAATGCAACACCAACGCTGTTCTAAGAACATAAGTCAAAAATATTCGTTATTATTGTATTGCTTCAAAAAATAAATCATGCGCTAATGGATAACAATTTTTCGGCCCAGGTTAAAGAAATCATTTCTTTTAGCAGGGAGGAAGCGCTGAGGTTAGGTAATGATTTTATCGGTACCGAGCACCTGCTGCTCGGTTTGATCAGAGAGGGCGAGAATACGGCCGTTAAAATCCTTAAGAATCTTAACGTAGATCTTTACGAACTCCGCAAAGAAGTTGAATTGGCTGTGAAGGATAAAACCGGTAAAAACATAGCTAATATCAACAGTCTGCCACTTACGAGGCAGGCGGAAAAAGTAATCAGGGTGACAGTACTCGAAGCAAAGGCCCTGAAAAGCCCGACAGTTGAGACGGAACACCTGATGCTTTCCATCCTGAAGAATAAAGAAAATATTGCAACGCAAATCTTAAATCAGTTTGACGTGGACTATGATCTCTTCCGTAATGAACTCGGTGTAGTGAAAAGCAATGATGTCAGGAGTGAATATACTGACGATCCTGATGATGAATTTGATGATGAAAAGAAAGGCTATTCACAACGCGGAAAACAACAAGGCAGTGCTGCTGCAAAAAGTAAAACTCCGGTACTTGATAATTTCGGCCGGGATATTACAAGACTTGCTGAAATGGGATCACTTGATCCGATAGTGGGTCGCGAAGCAGAAATAGAAAGAGTATCTCAGATACTTTCCCGCCGCAAAAAGAACAACCCGATCCTTATTGGTGAACCCGGTGTTGGTAAAACAGCAATCGTTGAAGGCCTCGCTTTACGGATTGTACAGCGAAAGGTTTCCAGGGTATTGTTTGACAAAAGGGTAGTATCTCTTGACCTCGCAGCTCTTGTGGCAGGTACAAAATACCGTGGTCAGTTTGAAGAAAGAATGAAGGCTATCATGAATGAACTCGAGAAGAACAGGGATGTGATTCTCTTCATTGATGAAATCCATACCATTGTTGGTGCCGGTGGTGCCAGCGGTTCCCTGGATGCTTCCAATATATTCAAACCGGCATTATCACGCGGAGAACTGCAATGTATAGGTGCATCCACCCTGGATGAGTACCGCATGTATATCGAAAAAGATGGTGCCCTCGACCGCAGGTTTCAGAAAGTAATGGTTGATCCGCCAAGTGTGGATGAAACTATACAGATCCTGAATAATATCAAATCCAAATATGAGGATTATCATAATGTGACTTATACTGATGATGCGATCGATGCCTGTGTAAAACTGAGTGACCGCTACATTACAGATCGCCTGCTTCCAGACAAAGCTATCGATGTAATGGATGAAGTGGGTGCGCGTGTACATCTTAAAAATATCAATGTTCCTGAAGAGATCCTTGAACTTGAAAAAAAGATCGAGGATATCAAACAGGAAAAAAATAAAGTGGTGAAGAGCCAGCGTTTTGAAGAAGCGGCTTCACTTCGGGATAACGAGAAGAGGCTACAGGAAGAACTTGAAAAAGCAAAAAATAACTGGGAAGAGGAAAGTAAGCATAAGCGTTATCCTATTACGGATGAAGCCATTGCTGAAGTGGTGAGCATGATGACAGGCATTCCTGTGAAACGCATGGTTCAGGCTGAAACCGAAAAACTACGCAACATGTCGGTTGATATGAGAGCGATGGTGGTTGGTCAGGATGAAGCTATCCTGAAAGTGGTAAAAGCCATTCAGCGTAACAGGGTAGGGTTGAAAGATCCTAAAAAACCTATCGGAACATTTATCTTCCTCGGTCCGACCGGTGTTGGTAAAACTGAACTTGCACGTGCGCTTTCCCGTTATATGTTCGACTCTGAAGATTCGCTTATCCGGATCGATATGAGTGAGTATATGGAGAAATTCACTGTAAGCCGTTTGATTGGTGCACCTCCCGGATATGTGGGTTATGAAGAAGGCGGTCAGCTAACAGAAAAGGTCAGGCGCAAACCATATTCCGTGATCCTGCTGGATGAAATCGAGAAAGCACATCCGGATATCTATAATATCCTGCTGCAGGTTCTTGATGATGGTCAGCTCACTGATGGATTGGGAAGAAAAGTGGACTTCAAGAATACACTTATCATCATGACTTCCAATATTGGTGTACGCCAATTGAAAGATTTTGGTGACGGAGTAGGATTCGCAACAAGTGCACGCCAGGCTACATCAGATGAGAACAACAAGGCTGTCATTGAAAAAGCCCTGAAAAGAACTTTCTCTCCTGAGTTTCTGAACCGTGTTGACGATGTGGTAATATTCAATTCACTTTCAAGAGAAAATATTTTCCAGATCATCGATATCCTGATGAAAGGTGTTATGAAGCGTTTGTCAAATCTTGGGTTCTCACTCGAACTCACAGAAGATGCAAAGAACTTCATAGCAGACAAAGGATATGACCAGCAGTTTGGTGCAAGACCGCTGCACAGGGCAATTCAGAAATACCTGGAAGATCCGCTCGCAGAAGAAATTCTGAACATGAGCATCAAACCTGGTGATATTATGATTGCGGATCTTGATAAAGAGAATCAGAAAATCAGTTTCAGACTGAAGGAAGATTCTGCGAAAGTGGAAAAATCAGAAGCCTGAGAATTTACAATCTTTAATAGTAAGGGTGACTGAGAAATCGGTCACCCTTTTTTTGGTTCAACGTTCAACGTTGAACGTTCAACTTTTATAAAATGAGTTCATCAATCATTGACGTTCGTAATCTGACCATTGACGATTACAAAGAATTGAAGGATGCTATGGTGCAGGCCTATATAAGTATGGGCGGGCAGTACTGGCGGGAAGAGTCTTTAAAAAGGCTGATCTCGAAATTCCCGGATGGGCAGGTGGTAGTTACTGTTGATGATAAAGTTGTTGGTTGTGCACTTTCGATTATAGTGAATATGGACAAGTTTGGTGATAACCATACATATAAGGATATCACAGGTAATTATAGTTTTGAAACGCATGATCCTAAGGGTGATACTCTTTATGGTATTGAAGTGTTTGTGCATCCTGACTATCGTGGAATGCGATTGGCCAGGCGTTTATATGAAACACGTAAGGTTTTGTGCGAACGATTAAATTTAAAAACCATAATCGCAGGCGGAAGAATTCCTAAATATGGAATGTATTCAGATACGATGACTCCGGGAGAGTATATACAAAAAGTAAAAAAGCGTGAGATATTTGATCCGATACTGAGCTTTCAATTGGCCAATGATTTTCAGGTGAAAAAGATTTTACGTAACTATCTACCGGAAGATGAGGAGAGCAAGGGTTATGCAACTTTACTGGTTTGGCATAATGTTTATCATAACAGCGAACAGAATTTCCTGCGGCGTAAGAAAGATATTGTGAGGATTGGTTTGGTACAATGGCAGATGCGACCTTACTATGAGTTGAAAGATTTCCTGACCCAGGTGGAATATTTTGTGGATGCAGTCAGCGACTATGATTCCGATTTTATTCTGTTCCCGGAATTATTTAATGCACCACTAATGGTGAGATACAATAACCTGGATGGTCGTGCTGCGATCAAAGAGCTTGCAGGATTTACAGAATCGATCGTAGATGCCATGAGTAAAATGGCAGTATCTTATAATCTCAACATCATTGCGGGAAGTATGCCCGAATGGAGAGATGGAAAAATATTTAACGTTTGCTATGTGTTACAGCGGAATGGAAAAATAGATAGTATCAGTAAAATACATATCACGCCATCAGAAGAATATGAGTGGAATATTTACGGCGGAAATGAAATAAAAGTGATTGATACTGATGCAGGAAAAATAGGGGTACAGATTTGTTATGATGTGGAGTTTCCCGAAATGACACGCAAGCTGGCGGAGGAAGGAATGCAGATATTATTTGTACCATTCCTTACTGACACACAGAATGCTTATAACCGCGTGCGTTTTTGTGCACAGGCAAGAGCAATCGAGAATGAATGTTTTGTAGCGATCGCAGGCAATGTTGGTAATCTGCCCAAGGTTATCAATATGGATCTGCAGTTTGCGCAATCTGCCGTTTTAACACCTTCAGACTTTGCATTTCCGGTTAACGGAGTAAAAGCTGAAGCTACTCCGAATACAGAAATGATTGTTGTAAGTGATGTGGATATCTCATTGCTGACAGAACTACATAATTACGGTAGCGTTCAGACGCTGAAAGACAGGAGGGTGGATTTATACCAGTTAAATTTTCCAAACCAGGAACTGAATCCCGGGGTCTTAAATAAAGATCCGTCAAAAGTAAACTGACTAACATGTTCAACGTTTAACGTTTAACGTTGAACTTCAACTAAAGGTAAAGTGCTTCAAATTCTGCCAGAATAATATCCCCTTTTCTCAATTGCATGTGATCACCTGAAATCAGGTAGCCGTCTGTGTCGTCTAACGCTTTGAGAAAAGCGGATTCCACTTTCATAATTTCCGGTGCACACATCATGCGCGTACCAGCCTGTGGACCGGGTTTGAGTTTCTTTCCTTCAAGTGAAAAGCTGCCGGTGAAACGATTACAACCTGAACTTCCTGCTGATTTGCCTTGATAGAATCTTATAAATACATCGGCCATCTTTGGAATTTCTATGTCTGGTAATTTAACCAGTTTCCAGCGCGTATTTGTAAGAGGAGCGTCTGGTTTCTTGTCGCTTTCTGTCACCGTGGTTTTTTTTGAGCATGCTGCCAACAGGAGAATAACTGTCAGCACATATAATGGCTGTTTCATCTTGTCAATTTAATTAGTTTATTCAAGGATGAAAGTTGTTTTTTGTTTACATAACTGAAATCTTTACCGGGTACTAAAAAAACATCTGCAGATATAATTCCGAAACATGTTCTATCTGCCTTTGACCACAGGAAGGCGTTTGAACGTTTAACGTAAACTTTTCCCGTTCTTTGCTAATGCTTACACTCATTGGAACAGATATATCAGAGGCAGTTCGATTGCTGGAAGCAGGAGAGGTGGTCGCAATTCCCACTGAAACTGTTTATGGCCTTGCCGGGAATGCATTGAATGAGGAAGCCATCCTGAAAATATTCGAAGCGAAACAAAGACCCCGGTTTAATCCGCTGATCATACATATCTCTTCGGCAGATCAGTTAAATGATTTTGCAAAGGAAGTGCCGGATGCCTGCCTTCTTCTCGCTGAGAAATTTTCACCTGGTCCGATCAGCTTTCTTCTCGAAAAAAAGGAAATTATCCCCGACCTGGTAACAGCCGGTAGCAGCCGTGTTGCGATTAGGATTCCTGCACATCCTGTCGCACAGGAACTGCTGAAAAGGACAGGGTTTCCACTAGCTGCACCGAGCGCAAATCCATTCGGATATGTGAGCCCGGTAAGTGCAGCACATGTTTACCAGGGATTAAACGGAATGATTCCTTATATCCTCGATGGCGGCGAAAGCAAGGTGGGACTTGAATCCACGATCGTGGGTTTTAAAAATGGAGAAGTAATTGTTCATCGGCTCGGCGGAGTTACGGTTGAAGAGATCGAGGCAGCTCTTAAGAAACCTGTACGACTTGACCTGAATCATGAGCGACCAGATACACCCGGGCAATTAAAAAGTCACTACGCTCCGAACCTACCTTTATGGGTAGGCGATGTTGATAGTCTCCTGCAGGTACATAGTGGTAAAAAAATTGCGGTTATTTCTTTTCAGAAAAAATACGTTTATCCTGAACCTGCATTTCAGTTCAATTTATCTCCCGATGGAGATCTGAGAGAAGCAGCCCGCAATCTTTTCCGCATACTAAGGGAAGTGGATCACCTGGATGCTGATATTATTCTGGCGGAACGATTTCCAGAATCGGGACTTGGTCGGGCGATTAATGACAGGCTGAAGAGAGCCAGTATTAACGTTTAACGTTCAACGTTTAACGTTAAAGTCATCCTCTTAATAAAAGCATACCCCTTCTCCGCCATATCCCAGGGTTGGGAATATTCGCGCCACACATTGATGGCATTGGCAAAATCAGGATCATTTCTTGTGAAAGCCTCGATGGTTAACCAGCCACTATAATTAATTGCTGCGATGGACCCGAAGATGTCATCCCAGGGCAGGTGACCGTCGCCGGTAGTTCCGCGGTCATTTTCGCTGATATGGATATGCGCAAGTACCGGTGAAATTTTTTTGATTGCTTCACCGATTTTTTTTTCTTCGATATTGGCATGATGCGTATCAAACATCGCACGAACATTCGGATGATCAGCGTGGTTAATCAGGCGCGATAACTGATCCATTGTATTAACGAGATAGCATTCAAAGCGGTTTAAAGCCTCCACTGCGAGTATAATATCAGCCTGTGCGGCATATTCACCGGCTTTGTGCAATACTTCGGCGCTCCATCCGATTTCCTTTTCTGATGGCGGTTGCCTGTTGGGAAAATAAGCGAAGGCAGAATGAATAGGTCCGCAGATTATTTTGGATCCCATCGCCTGTGCACAATCAATAGCATGCTTCAATTGATCTACTGCTTTAGCACGCACGGCTTCAGATTCACTCACTGCATTTCCTTCCACGCTTCCGCCCGTAACACAGGTGGATTCCAGGCCGATGGATCTTAAATGATCGCCGAACTTTTTATACACAGCAGGATCGGGTTCTGCCATAAATACCTCGATGCCATCGTAGCCGATCTTTTTCATCCTTTCAGCTATCGGGTAAAATT
>JAATGW010000778.1 GCA_015654495.1 Chitinophagales bacterium | reverse complement strand
TGCCGAAAAAAAATTGATCCTGGGTATTTGCAGCAATTCCAGCCATCCGCTTAGCCGTGCACTCTGTGAGTATTTCAGGGATTTATCTCCTGAAAAAACTCCGGATGATTTCCAGGAATTCGCCGGCGAGGGCCTGTATGCAATTTTGGGGGGAAATTGTATCAGAATAGGTTCATATTCATTTATTTCAGGCAAAAGGGATCCATTGCCAAAGGGGACTGAAGTGGTTATTGAAATCAATGGAATTATCAAAGGGAGGTTTTTGTTCAGTAATAAATACCGGTCTCAGATCGGAAGCCTTATCCCCCAATTACAAAAACGGTTTCCGCTTTCCCTGATCTCAGGTGATGATTCAGCGGAAAGAAACAATCTCAGAAAATTATTCGGAGAAACGGCGCCTATTCTTTTCCGCCAGACACCTGAGCAGAAAATGGACTTTGTAAAACAACTGCAAACAAGAGGTGAAAAAGTGATGATGATTGGCGATGGACTAAATGATGCCGGCGCCTTGCAGCAGAGTGATTGCGGAATTGCAGTTACAGAAAACAACAATTGTTTTACGCCGGCCAGTGATGGGATTATCAAATCAGGATCTTTGATGCAGCTCGATAAATTCATCTCGCTATGCCGTGCAAACAGAAAAATTGTTACAGCAAGCTTTATCCTTTCAATCGTTTACAATTGCATAGGACTTTTTTTTGCTGTACAGGGAATATTATCCCCGCTCATTGCAGCTATACTTATGCCTGCCAGTTCCCTGTCGATTCTGCTTATCACATTTGGAAGCAGTAATATCCTCGCCTGGAGATTCAAACTCTGAACATACTGACAAAAATCATAAACCGGACTGACTTCGGTTATCGTTCAGTGAAACACCGGCAGATAATTTTATGCTGAATTGTAACTGATATGGGCGTTATCATTATCCTGCTCATCGTAAGCATCAGCATCGCGCTGCTCTTTCTGTTTGCCTTCCTGTGGAGCGTAAAATCAGGTCAGTTCGAAGATGATTACTCACCTGCCTCAAGAATTTTATTCGATGACAAAACAACCACCCAAAACTGAATCCGGCAATTTGTCCGTTGCACAAACTGAAAAATTTTATTATGACAATGCAATTGTGCGTGCATTCGGGTTCGCAACAATCGCTTTTGGCATTGTAGGCATGCTGGCCGGGTTATGGGCTGCAATACAGATTTACTATCCGCAATCCAGTCTCGGCCTTGCTCCCACTACTTTCGGCAGGATGCGCCCTCTGCATACCAATGCCATCATTTTTGCATTTGTCGGGAATGCTTCTTTCGCAGGCATCTATTATTCTCTTCAAAGGCTCTGTAAGTCGAGATTGTTTAGTGATCGTCTAAGCTGGATCCATTTCTGGGGCTGGCAATTAATTATAGCGGCGGCGGCCATCACACTCCTGATGGGAAAGACTACCGGTAAGGAGTATGCTGAGTTGGAATGGCCGATTGATATCGCCATTACAGTGGTCTGGGTGATTTTCGGAATCAATATGTTTGGTACTATTTTTAAAAGAAGGGAAAAACACCTCTATGTTGCCATCTGGTTTTATATCGCCACCTGGGTAACCGTGGCAATGCTGCATATTGTAAACTCGTTTGAGATTCCGGTATCATTTCTTAAAAGTTACAGCTGGTATGCAGGGGTACAGGATGCACTTGTTCAATGGTGGTATGGTCATAATGCTGTGGCATTCTTTCTTACCACGCCGGTCCTTGGTCTGATGTATTATTTTCTGCCGAAAGCAGCTAACCGCCCCGTTTATTCCTATAGGCTATCCATCATTCATTTCTGGGCACTTATTTTCATATATATCTGGGCGGGGCCGCATCATCTTTTATATACAGCGCTTCCCGACTGGGCACAATCGCTCGGGGTTGTTTTTTCTATTATGCTGATAGCGCCCAGCTGGGGAGGCATGCTCAATGGACTATTCACATTGCGCGGCGCCTGGGATAAAGTGCGTGAAGATCCGGTTTTGAAATTCATGGTGGTGGCAATCACCTGTTATGGAATGGCCACCTTTGAAGGTCCCATGTTAAGCCTTAAAAGTGTAAATGCCATTTCCCATTTCAGCGACTGGACCATTGCACATGTACATATCGGCGGACTTGGCTGGAATGGATTTATGGCCTTCGCAATTCTTTATTATATGATTCCGAAAATGTGGGGAACATCTCTGTACTCCAAAAAACTCGCAACAAATCATTTCTGGCTGGGTACCATCGGTATCGTGATTTATGCTGTTCCACTGTACTGGGCAGGATTTGAACAAAGCCTGATGTGGAAAGCCTTCACTCCGGAAGGACAATTAAAATATCAATTTCTTGAAACGGTAAACAGTATCAGGCCATTCTATATTCTGAGGAGCGTTGGCGGCGCAATGTATCTGATAGGTGCATTTTTCATGGTATACAATCTTTATAAAACTATCCGTTCCGGGGTATTCATTGCTAATGAGGCGGCAGAAGCTGCGCCACTCATAAAATTGCCGAACACAAAAAATGAGTACTGGCACCGGATACTCGAACGCAAGCCCGCAACCATGCTGGTGTTAAGTCTGATAGTAGTGGCGCTGGGCGGACTGATTGAACTCATACCCACTTTTCTGATAAAATCAAATATTCCTACAATCGCAAGCGTAAAACCCTATACCCCGCTGGAACTGCAGGGTCGCGATATCTACTTGCGTGAAGGATGTTATACCTGTCACTCGCAAATGATCCGTCCGTTCCGGGATGAAGTAGCGCGCTATGGGGAATATTCAAAGGCCGGGGAATTTGTATATGACCATCCTTTTCAATGGGGTAGTAAACGTACAGGACCGGATCTCGCGCGTGAAGGCGGAAAATATCCCGACAGCTGGCATTACAATCATATGTATGACCCCTCTTCCATGTCGCCGGGATCCATTATGCCTGCCTACAGCTGGTTGCTGGAAAATAATCTTGATACCGGCTCAACTGCTGCAAAGATCAGGGCCATGCAGAAGCTGGGTGTTCCTTACCCTGAGGGCTACGCGAATATTTCCAACAAAGACCTGATGAGGCAGGCAGATTCCATCGCGGCCAATCTGAAAAAGGACAAGATCAATACCGCTTCCGGTAAGGAGATTGTTGCGCTGATCGCATACCTGCAGAGAATAGGTCGCGATATCAAATCCGCACCTGAACAGGTAGCTGTATCGCAATCGAATGAGAACAACAAGTAATTGCACTATACAAAACAGAAATGCTTTTTATGAAATTCATTCACTACCTCGAAAAGATCAGCGGTGTAGACGTGTACGGCGTGATATCGCTTTCCATTTTCGTGCTGTTCTTCCTGGCCATGCTAACCTGGGTGTTCCGTACAAGGAAATCAACCTTCCGCGAAATCAGCCGTATTCCATTGGATTAAATATTCTGAAATATTTTTTATGATTTCTTATTCATCATTTCCAAAAAGATCGATGGTCTGCTTACTAACGCTGACGCTTACTGCTTCTTCCTTCCCGGCTTTTGCCCAGGATAAAAAAGTTGACGACGCGCTTGAGAACCCTGTTGCCATCAGCCTGGTCGGAATTATGATTTTCCTGCTCCTGGTAATCATACAACTGGCAAATATTCTTCTCACAGTGGCCAAAAACAAACTGGAGAAAGAAAAACAGAACAGGAGAGGTCCGGCCACTATCGTCACATTTATTTTGATGATCCTTTATTCAGTAACTGCCAATGCACAGCCTGAACCGCCAGTCGGAGACACTGAATTTTCATTTGGTAACCTGAGTGCAACAGCCTTTTATCTGATGATCTCCGTTATCCTGATTGAAATCGTGATTGCGATCGCAATGCTGTTGAATATCAGGAAAATGGTGGATACAGAAAAACAGGCAAAGCCCGCATTATTAAAAGAAGCAATTGCGACAAAGAAAAAAAGCCTGGTCAGCTGGTGGGATCGGATCAACAGGTTCCGCCCGATTGATCAGGATACAAATATCGACCTCGGCCATGAATACGATGGCATTAGAGAACTGGATAACCGTTTGCCTCCCTGGTGGCTGTATGGTTTTTATCTAACGATCTTCATCGGCGTCATTTATTTCTGGCGTTTTCATGTGTCGCATAGCGCTCCTTTAAGCGTAGAGGAATATGAAATTTCAGTATCACATGCTAATGAAGAAATTAAACTTTACCTGAGCAAAAAAGGTGAGGACATTAATGAGAATACGGTTGTACTGCTTAGCTCTTCTGAAGATCTCGCAGCTGGTAAGGCCATTTATCTTAAATCATGTGCCATATGCCATAAAGAAAATGGGGCGGGTGAAGTTGGCCCGAATCTGACGGACGATTACTGGCTGCATGGAAATGACATTAAAGATATGTTCAGAACCATTCGCTACGGTGTAAATGCGATGCCTCAATGGCAGAACAGCTATTCGAATAAACAAATCGCCCAGGTAACCAGTTTTGTAAAATCCCTTCACGGAACCAATCCGCCGAACGCAAAATCACCACAGGGAAAACCCGAAGCAGAGGCTATGCCTGCAACCGCTGATTCGGCAGTTGTTCAAAATATTCCTACTCCTTAAGTAAATCGTAATGTCCAAAGAAAGCGCCACGCATATTCAATCAAATACTGAAACTTCTTTTCGCGACAGGCTGGCAACCATGGATGCAAAAGGAAAAAGAAAATGGGTATATGCACAAAGGCCAAAAGGCAAATTTTATAGCTGGCGAACCTGGGTAAGCAGGGGCTTCTTCCTGCTTTTTTTTATTACTCCCTTCCTTCGGATAGATGGTCGCCCGGCACTTCAGTTCAATATCCCAGAGGCAAAATTTATCATACTCGGAAAAATTTTCTGGCCCCAGGATTTTTTCATCTTCGGCGTTGGCATGATTACGTTTATAGTTTTCATTGTTCTGTTCACTTCTGCTTTTGGTCGCTTGTTTTGTGGTTGGGTATGTCCGCAAACAATTTTCATGGAAATGTTTTTCAGAAAGCTGGAGTATTTTGTTGAGGGTGACGCCGCTTACCAGAAACGCCTCAACGCATCACCCTGGACTGCTGAAAAAATACGGAAAAAGTTTACAAAACACCTGCTGTTTTTTTGCATGGCCTTTTTAATTGCCAATTTTTTTCTGAGTTATATCATCGGCACAGAAGCGCTTGGGAAAATAATAACAGAACCCCTGTATGCTCATGTCGGAGGACTTTCCGCCATCATATTGTTTTCATTTATTTTTTATGTTGTATATGCTTACTTCAGGGAACAGATCTGTACCGTGGTTTGTCCTTATGGGCGATTGCAAAGCGTGCTCATGGATCGTAACAGCATGATTGTAGCTTATGATTATAAGCGGGGTGAAAAAAGGTCAAAGTTTTCTAAAATTCAGGAGGCTGATACAGGTGATTGTATCGATTGTGCACAATGCGTAAAAGTGTGTCCGACAGGAATCGATATCAGGAACGGAACGCAAATGGAATGTGTGGGTTGTACCGCCTGTATCGATGCATGCAATCACATGATGCTGGCAGTAAACAGGGAACCCAACCTCATCCGTTATGCATCAGAAAACGGAATCGCTGAGGGTAAAAAACTCAGGTTTACTGGCAGGATGAAATTTTATAGTGTGGTTCTATGCCTGCTGGCGTCGCTGTTGGTTACCCTGCTGGTTACACGAAAAAATATCGATGGGTCAATTGTGCGCGCTCCCGGGATTCTTTACCAGGAAAAAGGCGCTGATAGTATTTCCAATGTATATGTATTAAACGTGGTGAATAAAACATCAAAGGATATACCTGTTACCCTGAAACTGGAAAACATAGCCGGTACCATTATCGAAACAGAAGGACAGCATGTACTGGCGAAAAAAGAGGAACAGGGTAAAGGTTCATTTTTCATTGTGCTTCCGAAAGAGCTGGTTAAAAAAAGAAAAACACCACTCGTGGTCGGCTTGTATGAAGGTGAAAGGAGAATTACCTCAATGAAGACCATGTTTATGGGACCATTCAATAACTACTAAAATCATATTATGAACTGGGGATATAAACTGATGTTTGGATTTCTTGCTTTTGCTGCGATGATGATTACTCTTGTTGTAAAATCTTTTCAGACAGATTTTGAACTGGTGGAGAAGGAATATTATAAAAGTGAGCTGGCCTACCAGGATGTAATCGACGGAAAGAAAAATGCAGCAGCACTTTCATCGCTACCTCTTATCAGTCAGCGAAATGACAGTCTTTTTCTTCAGATGCCATGGGAATTTCAGAACAGCAGTGCTTCAGGTACTGTATGGCTTTACTGCTCCTATGCTGCAGTCAATGATAAGAAATACCAGATACATAAAGTCGTTGAGGGCAAACCTCAGTTTCTGCAAAAACCAGCTGCTGGTAACTATACGGCCAAGGTTGTTTGGAATAATGACAGCATTCCCTTTTATGCAGAACAAGAGCTAAGCATTCATTGACCTATGGGCACGATTCTGATTGCAGGATTTTTATTCGGTTTCAGCAGCAGCCTTCACTGCATTGGTATGTGTGGCCCACTCACACTGATGATTCCGGCAAATGGCGATAAAAGAATCAACAGGATATTCTCATTTATTCTCTATCATAGCGGCAGGATCTTCGTTTATATGCTGCTGGGAACTATCTTCTCACTCGCAGGTCGCATGATCTATATTTCCGGACTACAGCAATATGTGTCGATTACGGCAGGAACTGTTTTACTGATAATTGCCATAGGAATAATTTTTAACCTGCAGCAATTGCAAATGTCCTTACCGGTTTTCCTGACCGGAAAAATAAGATGGCTTATCATCAGGATTGTTAATTCACCAATCCGACTTCAAACACATTTTCTTCTTGGGGCAGCAAACGGTATTCTTCCCTGTGGAATGGTATATATAGCTTTGGTTACTGTTCTGAGTTTTTCCAATTTATTAACCGGTATTGGCTTCATGGCAGCCTTTGGTTCAGGCACATTACCCGCGCTGTTTCTATTTTCAATCGGAGCAAATATGCTGGGTACAAATCTTAAAATCCATCTTCGGAAATTATCTCCATTTGTACTTGCTTTTTCCGGATTGCTGCTGCTGTTAAGGGGACTAAATCTGGCCATTCCTTTTTTAAGTCCGCAACTTCCACAGCCCTTGAAGGATATTATAGTTTGTCATTAATTTATTGGAGTCGGAAATTGAAAGTAAATGAGTTCAAAAAAACAATTTAGGGTCTGCTGAATAAATGAGTACAGCCATGTTTGTTGGATTATCCGACTATCTTATTGAAGAGAATTTACTGAAATTCTGAAGTGATTTTCCCACCCGATTCTGTTTTACACTTGCAAAGGCAGTGTGCATATTCGCAAGTTGGATTGGAGAGCAGCCTGGATTAGATTTTTTTTGCAGTTTTTTTCAGATCATTTTACCGAATCAGCAATTCAGGTGCAAGGTCTAGGCCTTCGGTGTTAAAATTCCATGCATTTATTACCTATATTCTGTTCCGCAATCCAATACCACCGTCAACAGTTGAGTTTAATGCCAGCCCCTGTTTATTTGCTGAGAATAAATACCCTTTGATTCTAAACTTTTAACTCCACCCGCCTGATCCACTACCCAATAATTTTATACCCAGTTATTCCTGTGTGCCAGACTGATAATCTGGGCTTTTGAATTTACGTGCAGCTTTTCGTAAATATTGGCAATATGTTTCCGAACTGTCAGAACACTAAGCCCCAGCGCTGAGGCTATCCGTTTGGCATCCCATCCGTTTACCATCTGCTGCAAAATCTCCCTTTCCCTTTCGGTTATAGCTGGGGGTAAGCTGGACTCTGCTTTTGATTCAAAATCAGCCGTTGTGCGACTCAGCAACTGAAGTGCTTTTCTTGCGATAGCGGGACTCATAGGTGCACCCTGGTATTCCAGTACATTCACCATGGCGTCTTCCAGGATGGACGCACTTTCATGTTTCAACAGGTATCCGGAGGCGCCCGCTTTTATGGCATCAAAAATCTTTTCATCGTCATCAAATATCGTTAAGACAATAAAATGAATCTGAGGATATAAACTCTTTGCAATCGTTATTGTTTGAATCCCGTCCAGTTCAGGCATTTCGAGATCCATGAAGATAATCTGCGGCAGTAAATGGAGAGGCAACCCTTTCAATTCTTCCAGACATTCATTGCCATTCTTTGCGACAAACAAAAGTGAATATCCTTCCAGGAGATTTATTTTCTGAAGGAATGTGTTCCTGTTGATAGCATTATCCTCCGCAAGCGCGATTATTATTGATTTATTTCTGTCCATAATGTTCATAAATTCGTTGTATTGAATAATTTTTCAAATACTTAATTTGTAGTAGGTGATATGACGACCTGCGTACCCTTAATATCGCCGGCTATCCACTCAATACCCCAACCGGATTCAAGAGCTCTCTGCTTCATATTGATGAGCCCATTTCCATGTATTGATCCGGACTTTATTCCTGAGCCATCATCAGCAATTTTCATCTCCCATCCGGAGATATTACTTTGAATTTCTACTGTGATCTCTCTTGCCCTGCTATGCCTTAACGCATTATTTATCGCCTCCTGAACGATCCGGAAAAGGTGAAATGCATGAGAAGGGCTTAATACAAAGTCATGATCGATTTTCTCTACCACATTTATAATGACATTCGGATAACTTGCCTGGATGCGCTGAATGAAAACCTTTAACCTGTCGCTGATTACGGTGAGTGAAAGTGAATCCTTTTTTAATGCCCAGATCGTATCGTTGATCTGAGATACCATCGCCCGTGAATTATTCCGCAATTCCTGAATCGCTGTCTGGCTGGTTTGCTCTCCGTTCCGCGGTGTAATAAGATCAATGTTGGATACAATAGAAGCAGCATAAGCGCCCAGATTATCATGAAGATCGGCAGCTATTCGCTTTCGTTCGTTCTCCTCCGCTTTAGCCACAGACTGCACAGCGAGATCTTTTTCTTTTTCCAGCATGAGAGCCATTTTAAGTTTCTCCCGCTTCTTATAATCACTGAACATGATCCATGATAGAATCGCAATAAAGAAAGCTATGCCAAGAAAAGTATAAAATCTATTGTTTTTTCTTACGATATCCAGCTTTTGCTGGATTATGGTGTTTTCCTTTTTCTGCACTTCGTATTGAGTCTCCAGTTCGGCTATGGCTTTCGCCGAATTATAACTGTAAAATGAATCTTTTGCAGCAATGATATCTTCAAGATATTGCTGATACAACTTTGTATCACCTGTTATTTTATAACATCTGGCGAGTGCTTCATAATAAACAAGCCGTAAATTGATATTATTTGTGAAGGTTTGGGATACGCCATTATTTTCCATGTGGAGATCTCCGCTTTTAAGTGCCCGCTGACATAACTGGATAGCTTTTTCCACCTGGTTGGTCTGTATATAAAAATCTACAAGCGAAATATTATCATCCTGGTAAGAAGCACTATCGCCGGACATCTTTCTTACAGCCATCATTTGCTTTAATGCCGACTCTGCAGAATCCAGTTTATGCGCAGCGATGAATATTACCGACTGCCGTTGAAGCGCAAGCGCAAGGTTAGACAGATTCTGCGTTTCTTTGAACAGGGAGATACCTTTTTCAATATAAAAACCGGCTGAATCAGTTTTGCCCAGCTGGTGCCATGCGTCAGCCATATTTACATATACTGCGGCTTTTACCGACCTATAGCCAGGATCCATTGTTGAGAATGCCAGCGCCCGGGTTAGCCATGTAAGTGCGTCTTTAGGCTGATTCCTTGCTAAAGCAACTGAACCGATGGTATTGATATTTTCTCCCAGTGTCAGCGTATCACCAAAGGTTTCTGCCTCCTTCACGATTTTATAAAGTTCCGCCAGACCTTCCTGGTAACGTGAGTGCATCGCATAACTCAATGCTTTAAGCCTGCTTGCTTTAAAATAAATATCCCGGGCCCGTGCATCTGTAACCTTGTTCCTTTCGATCAGTGGTTCCACTGTAACCAGCACACTATCCGTCCAGCCCCAACGGATATAGTCATAAGCAACAGCCAGTTCTGCAAGGTCCTTTTGCCTTTGATTTCCAGCCTTTGCAGCAAGCGCACGAGCCTGGAATACATAATAATCAAGTGTGTCCCTTTCCAGGCTTTTGTATTCATCGCATAGTCTGATCATTGCATCCAGTTTCTGCCGTTCATTACCTGCACGATAGACCTGCTGTTGAAGGCTGTCTATCATTTTAGTCTGCGCCAAAGAATTTCCGGCAAAGCCCAACCAAATAATTATAAACGTATGTCTGAAAAAGGTGAACATGTAAATGCAAATTCAGATAAAACCATCCGTTAAAAGTAATCAATGGTTTCAATTGAAAAAATGCATGTACTACAAATTAAGTACGCTGTCACTATGATCAGGATACCAGACTTAGTATCAACTGATTGAATTGTTCAAACGCATATTTCGTGTATCTGTACCAGTGAGGTACTACAAACTATGTATTTACATAGCAGGTGGGTTGAAGTTCTTTTGTTCTGTCAAATTATTGATCAGTCCAAAACCCAGGCAGATGAAAAAAATAATCTTTTACTTTATGATGTTGATGGCACTCTGTACAAACAGTTGCCGCAAAAATGATTTTTCCGACCCCGGCACCGGCACAGATACCACTGTTATTCCGGATAAACCTAAAGAAGATGTGTTGATAAAAACAAGTGTCTTCGGGAGAATTGTAGATGAACAGGATAAACCATTAAGTGGAGTAAGTATCTCTGGCGGCAGTAGTGTTACATTGACAGACGAAAATGGAATTTATATCCTGAAAGATGTAATGCTCAGCCAGGCAAGAGGATATATTGTAGCCGCCAGGAACGGTTATTTCAAAGGTTCAAAAATTTTTCAGCCGGTTAAAGATGGAATGTCCAGGCCATCACTGATCAAACTGCTGCAACAAAAAAGTATCGGCAAAATCAATGCTTCTTCGGGGGGGTCAGTTGAATCAAAAGGAGGTATAAAAATAGAATTACCGGCGAATGCCCTGGAGGGATACAGTGGTCAGGTAAATGTGGTTGCCAATTATGTAAATCCCACGAGCCCGGACTTTTTCGCGCGTATGCCGGGCGACCTGGCGGCAGACAATGCAGAAAATAAAAGGGGAGCACTGATTTCTTACGGCATGAGTAATATCGATCTGCTGGATGATAAAGGAAATAAATTGAAAATTAAATCAGGTATGCAGGCAACAGTTACACTACCTGTGCCGCAAAGTCTGCAGGCAAGCGCGACACCAACGATTGATATGTGGTATTTTGATGAAACCAAGGGCATCTGGAAACAGGAAGGCTCGGGTTCTTACCAAAACGGAAAATACACCGGCAAGGTTTCTCACTTTTCTGTCTGGAATTATGACCACTGGAATCCTTTGATGAATCTGCCCATGATTCTACGCTGGTTCCTGTCA